>NCCY01000076.1:10869-11773 GCA_002279855.1 Rhizobiales bacterium 12-68-15 | reverse complement strand
GCGGCACCAGCGGCTTCGCGCGGCAAGGTCTTGTCAGGTATCGCGCTCACGCATCCTCCGTCGCGCCGGAAAATCAGCTTAACACGGCTTCCCCCCAAGGCCAGCGCGAGCGCTGCGGTGCACGCTCACGATGTGGTCAGATGAATTGGAACCATAAGCAGGCCATATAAAGACGGGTGTGGATGTGAATTTTGCGCGCTATTGATGCGAACGCGATATGAAGCGGCTACTTCCTTCCCTCCGTTGGGGCCGACGATGTTCGCCGCAGCAAAAATCGACAGTCTGACGCTGAAGGCCCTCGATCGCTCCCTCGCGATCATCGAATTCACCGGGGACGGTCAGATCCTCCGGGCCAACGCAAATTTTCTCAAAGTCGTGGGCTACGGGCCGGATGAGATTCGCGGGCAGCACCACCGCATATTTGTGGACCCCGACTATGCGGCCGGTCCTGAATACCAGAATTTCTGGAAGCGGCTCGCCAGCAAAGACTTTCACAGTGGCGAGTTCCTGCGCCGCACCAAGGACAAGCGGGAGATCTGGCTGGAGGCGACCTACAATCCGGTGGTCGATGCGTCCGGCCGCGTCCTCAAGATTGTGAAGTTCGCGAGTGACATCACGGAAAAGAAGCTGCGGAGCATCGAGAGCGAGGGGCAGATCGCGGCCATCTCTCATTCCCAAGCCGTGATCCATTTCGCGTTGGATGGCACAATCCTCGGCGCCAACGAGAACTTCCTCCGCACGATGGGATATCAGCTGGACGAAATCATCGGCCGCCACCATTCCATGTTTCTGGCCCCGGACGAGCGCAACTCGCCCGCCTACCGGCAGTTCTGGGATGCGTTGCGGCGGGGAGAGTTCCAGAGGGCCGACTACCGCCGTTTCGGCAAGGGCGGAAAGGAAGTCT
>NCCY01000076.1:0-10838 GCA_002279855.1 Rhizobiales bacterium 12-68-15 | reverse complement strand
CTGGATCCAGGCCACCTACACCCCGATTCTTGATGCCCACGGCAAGCCGGTCAAGGTGGTGAAGTTCGCCCAGGATGCCACCGAGGTTGTGCGGCGCCAGGCGATCCAGAAGGACATCGCCGCGCAACTCGACAGCATCACCCACCAGCTCGAGCAGACCACACATCAGACGACGTCGGCCACCTCTGCGGTGTCGCAGACGGCCGTGAATGTCCAGTCGGTGGCAGCGGCATCCGAGGAACTGGCCTCGTCCGTGGAAGAGATCCGTCGCCAGGTCTATGATTCCGCGGCGCTGGTGAAGTCTGCGGCTCAGGAAAGCCTGCGCACGAATGAAATCGTGGCCGGTCTCGCCAACGCCGCCCAGAAGATTGGTGACGTCGTGGCTCTGATCAATTCCATTGCGGATCAGACCAACCTGCTGGCTCTTAACGCCACAATCGAGGCGGCGCGGGCCGGAGAGGCGGGCCGGGGATTCTCGGTCGTCGCACAGGAGGTCAAGAATCTCGCGGGCCAGACCTCCAAGGCCACCAGCGAGATCGCAGCCCAGATCGGGGGAGTTCAGCAGGCAACGCAGGATGCCGTCGCTGCGCTGGGTGCCATTCACGGCACCATTTCGAACCTGAACGAGGTATCCACCATTATCTCCGGAGCGGTGGAGGAGCAGACTGCAGTCACCCGCGAAGTCTCCGCCAACATGCATGACGCCGCAAACGGAATCGATTCAGTTCTGGTGAACATGAATACGATCCTCACCTCCACCGGCGCCGTTCAGCGGGCCACTCTGCAGGTGCGACAGGCTGCGGCTTCCATCGCCTGACAGGCGGCATTCACCCGCTCCGGGCCAACGTCTTGGAGCCCTTCACCTCGCAGGGCGGGGGCCAGTCCGGGGGCCGGTCGCTGTCCGGGTCGGCACTGTCACCGATGGCGCGGCGCCGGTGCAAAACCCGCCTGATGCCGCGCGCGCCTCGGAGGAAGCGGACTGACCGTCAGTCGTCGCGGTTGAGCCGGACAACCCATGAAGTAATCAGACTTCCATATAGCTTTGAGCGTGGATGCAGTTCCCCAATAAAGCCCATGAAGTTGATATAGGAGTTATTTTCAACTCTTAATGGACACGGTCGGGGTAAATTCGATGTTCGGTACTTCCAAGGTCGATAGCTGGGCAATGACGGCCCTTGATCGGTCCCTCGCGGTGATTGAATTCACGCCAGGCGGCGAAATTCTTCACGCCAATGAAAACTTCCTCAAGGTCATCGGCTACAGCCTGAATGAGATCAAGGGGAAGCGCCACAGGATGTTCATCGACCCTGAACAGGCTGCCAGCACTGACTATCAGGGCTTCTGGAAGCGCCTCGCCAAGGGTGAGTTCTATGCCGGCGAATTCCTTCGCATCGGCAAAGGCCATCGGCAGGTCTGGCTGGAAGCGACCTACAATCCGGTGATCGATCCGTCCGGCCATGTGGTTAGGATCATCAAGCTGGCGGCAGATGTGACCGAGCGAAAGCTCCGGGCGGCGGATGCGCAGGGGCAGATCGCGGCCATCTCCCAGTCCCAGGCGGTCATTCATTTCGATATGGACGGGACCATTCTGGAGGCGAACGAGAACTTCCTCTCCGCCATGGGATACCGCCTGGAAGAGATTCAGGGCCGCCACCATTCCATGTTCGTCGCACCCGAAGAGCGGAACTCGACCGAATACCGGCTGTTCTGGGAAGGGCTCCGGCAGGGCCGGTTCCAGCAGGCTGAGTACAAGCGGATCGGCAAGGCGGGCAAGGAAGTCTGGATCCAGGCGACCTATACCCCCATCCTGGATGCCTCCGGCAAGCCGTTCAAGGTGGTGAAGTTCGCGACCGATGTGACCGAGGCCGTGCGCCTGCGCATGCAGCGCCAGGCGATCCAGACCGAGATTGCAGCCGAACTGGACCGGATCACCACGCAGCTTGAGCAGGCGACGCACGAGGCCTCCTCCGCCTCTTCCGCCGCGTCGCAGACCGCCGGTAACGTCCAGTCGGTCGCCGCTGCCTCCGAGGAACTGGCCGCGTCGGTGGAGGAAATCCGGCGTCAGGTCTATGATTCTACGGAACTGGCCCAGACGGCTGCGCGCGAAAGTGTGCGGACCAATGACATTGTCACCGGCCTCGCCAATGCAGCCCAGAAGATCGGCGACGTGGTGGCGCTGATCCATTCCATCGCCGACCAGACCAACCTGCTCGCCCTCAACGCCACCATTGAGGCGGCGCGGGCGGGGGAGGCGGGACGCGGTTTCTCGGTGGTCGCGCAGGAGGTCAAGAGCCTCGCCGGCCAGACCTCCAAGGCCACCAGCGACATCGCCGCCCAGGTCGGCAGCGTTCAGCAGGCGACGCAGGATGCCGTCACGGCTCTTGGAGCCATCAACAGCACCATTTCCAACCTGAACGACGTCTCCGCGATCATCGCCAGCGCCGTTGAAGAGCAGACGTCCGTCACACGCGAGGTCTCCTCCAACATGAGTGGTGCCGCGCTCGGCGTGGAGGCCGTGCTGGTGAGCATGAACGCCATCGCCGCCGCGACCGGAACCGTCCAGCGGGCCACCCAGCAGGTCCGGCAGGCGGCTGCCTCCATCGCGTGACGGTGGAGCACGGTCAGGTCAGCCGCGTGACAGCGCCGAGGGGGAAGGTGTCTTCCTCCTCTTCCGCGTCCTCGGGCGCGTCCTGCATCTGGCGCAGCGGGATGCCGAGCACATAGCCGTCAAGGCCGGAATCATAGGACAGGCTGTGCCACGGCACTTCCTGATGCTCGCCCCCCATGCCGAGAATGGTGCCGATGGCGAGGATGACGGACGAGATGCGCCCGCCCGCCGTGTCCAGCATCACGTCATGGATGATGGCGATATGCTCGCCCTCGGTGTTGTAGACATTGGCCCCTTTCAGGGCGCAGGCCGAGGTGAGGCCGCCGGGAACGTCTGTGGGCATGGGAGGTCTCCTGTTTCCCGCTCAACCGCCGCGCCGGGCCCGGGGTTCCGTAAAACGCCAAGCGGCGGTCAGCCCCGGCGGCGCAGGATCTTGAGGCGCCCGAGCAGTTCCGCGATCGCTTCCGGCGGCATCAAAGCGATTTCCTTCGCCAGCAGGTTTGCAAGCTCGGTCGCCTCGGGAGAGAGGCCGGCCGTATCCACTACCACCTTGGGATGGGAGAGCTCGGCCAGCCGCTGGAGGTCTTCCGCCTCGTCCCAGATCACGTTGAAATAGGCGATGATGCGCTGGACCAGCGCCCATGTGGGCCGTCCGCGCTTGCCATTCTCCAGCGCTGAGAGATAGGTGGGACTGACCCCGATGGCCTCCGCCATTCCGGTGAGGGTCACGCCCCGCTCCGCGCGCAGGTCACGCAGGCGGCGCCCGAAAGGGGTCATGGCTGCGGCCCTCCCCGCTTGCGCCGGATGCGCACATAAAGCGCGCCATCCCCGCCATGGGGCCGCGCCGCTGTCTCGAACCCCACAACAAAAGGCCGCAGCGCCGGCTCGCACAGCCAGATCGGCACCGCACGGCGCAGCACGCCGCGCTCGGAGATCCCGGACATCAGCGGCCCGCCCGCCCCCGTCCCCGGACTGCCCTTGCCGGTAATGACCAGAACCAGCCCGTGGCCGCGCGCCTGCGCTTCCAGCAGAAACAGCTGAAGCCGGCGATGGGCCGCGGCCTGGGTCAGGCCGTGCAGGTCGATGCGGGCATCCACCTCCGCCCCGCGCCCGAGCCGGCGCCGCACCTTGGGCTCCAGCGGCGCGAGCGGGGTGAGCGGCGGCGGCTTGGGTGCAGCATTCCGTTGCAGCGCCAAAGGCGCGGCGGCAGCCGTGACCGGCGGGGTCTCCGGCGCCGGTTCCGGTGCGACAGGCGGGGTCGGCGTGGCTTCCGGCGGGCGCGGGCGCAACGGCGTCACCGCCCGCACCACATGGTGCCAGAGCGCGCGCTCCTCGGCGTTCAGGTGTCGCGGGCGGCGACGGCGGATCATGGCAGGGACCGCATCATGGCGCGGGAGCGAAGCGCGGGGCGAGCAGCACGAACGCGCCGGGATGGCGGATGCGCCCCGCCACCATGGCCGCCGCGTCTCCCGCGCCGAAAAACAGGTCCGCCCGCGCCGGCCCGACGATGGCGGAGCCGGTGTCCTGCGCGATCATCAGCCGGCGGAAGGCATCCTGCGGCGCCGGGCCACCGAGCGGCAGGCGGGCGTCGATGAAGATGGGCGATCCATAGGTGTGCAGGTGCCGGTCCACGGCGATGGAGCGGCCCGCCGTCAGCGGCACCCCCTCGGCGCCGAGGGCGCCCTCATCGCCGGACAGCGGCACCGCCTTGAAGAAGACGAAGGAGCGGTTCTGCCGCATGAGATCGCGGCCCGCCTGCGGGTCGGCCTCGATGAACTGGCGGATGCGGGCCATGCTCATCTCCTCGCGCGGCACCAGCCCGCGCTCGATGAGGATGCGGCCGACCGGCGTGTAGGGATAGCCGTTATGGCCGTCATAATTCAGCCGGAGCACCCGCCCGTCGGTGAGGCGGATGCGCGCGGACCCCTGGATCTGCATGAAGAACAGGTCCACCGGATGTGCGATCCACGCCACTTCCAGCCCCCGCCCGGCAAGGGCGCCGTCCTCGATGCCGGCGCGGTCGTGATAGGGCACCAGCGCGTCGCCCTCCCGGCGCATCACCGCGCCCCGGTTGCCGTCCGAGGCGGGGCGGGAGGCGATGAGGTCGTCCGGGCGGGCATAGACCGGCACCCCGAACTCAGCGGTGCGGGTGGCGGAGCCTTCCACCTCCGGCTCGTAATAGCCGGTGAGGAAGCCGGGAGGATTGCGCTCGGGGACGATGCGGAAGGGCCGGAAATTGGCCTCGAAGAACAGGCGGGCGACCGTGACATCCGGGACCACCGGCCCGAGCGCCCGCGCATTGCGGCAGGCAGCTTCGAGACCGGCCCGCAATTGCGGGGTCGAGACCGGACCGGTCTCGGCGGGCCGCTGCTCCAGCGCACCGCAGCTGTTCAGGAAGACGGTGAAGGCGGCACGCGCATCGTCGGCACGCCAGCCGGGAATGGCGTCATAGGCGACCGGCTCCAGCATCGCCCCGGCGATCTGCGGCGCGGGAAGCGCGCGCACGGGATCGCCCGCCGCCGCCGGAACGGCCGCGACCAGAAGGACAAGCAGGGCTGCACGGACGCACCGCATCGCATCTCCGGAACTCACGCGGAGCCGGCGTGCAGCGCACCCGGCCCGACGCTCTCATTCCATATTTTACGAATGGATGCACCGCCGCGGTTAAAACCCGCGGCCGCAAGCCTCCCCCGGCGCGTCGATCGCCCCCGCGCGCGATCACAATGCGGCGAGCAGACGCCGCCCCACCGCCGCCGCACCGGCAAGGCCGGGGGTGGGATGCACCACCACCTGCACGTCGATGGCGGCGAGATGCTCGTGATAGGGCGGATGCTCGGCGAAGGCGGTACGGAACGGGGAGGCCGCAAACAGGGGCGCCATGGCCGCGCCCACCCCGCCGGCAATGAACACGCCGCCGAGCGCGCGCACCAGCAGGCAGTAATCCCCGGTGATGCGCCCCAGCAGCCGCAGGAAGACGTGGCAGGTCTCCAGTTCCCGCGTGTGGCCCCCCAGCGCCGCCTGGATGATGGCATGGGAGGTCGCGGTCTCCCCGGTCAGGATGCGGTGCAGCCGTACCAGGCCCGGCCCGGAGACCACATGCTCCACCGAGACTGGCCCGATTTCGCGCACCAGATGGGCGACCACGCGGGCCTCGTCCGCCGTCACCGCCCCAAGCCGCACATGTCCGCCCTCGCCGGGCAGCACGTCATAGCCGCCCTCGGAGCGCGGAATGAGGGTCGCGGTTCCAAGCCCCGTGCCGGGGCCACACACCAGGATCGGCGCGCCGGGCTTGCGGTGGCCGGTGCCCACCTTGACCAGATCGGCCCGGCCGAGGGTCGGAACGCCATGGGCCAGAGCGGCGAAATCGTTCAGCACCACAAGGCCATTGAGGCCCAGCGCCCGCGCCAGTTCCGGGCGGTTGAAGCTCCACGAGCGGTTGGTCATGCGCACGTCGTCGCCATCCACCGGCCCGGCGATGGCGAACACCCCGGCGCGGGGCTTCTCGCCGGAAATGGAGGCGAGATAGGCGCCGAACAATTCCTCAAGGCTGCCATAGCCGTCATTGGGCTCGACGCGCGTATCGAACGCGGCGCCGTCCAGCCCGGCGCGGGCGATCCGGGTGGTGGTGCCGCCAATGTCTGCCAGAAGAAGAGTGGGGGCCATGGGATATCCGCAGGTGAGGCCGCACCCATCCGGGATTCCGCGGCCGAATCAAGACTGGGACCCACGGCCTCGGCGTCCGGCCGATTCCGGGGGCATTCGCTCATACGCCGCATGGGCTGGACCCGCGTCCGGCAGGCAAGGCGCACCGGACGATGGCATGAGATGGCATGCGTCGGAAAGCATGACGCCACATCATGAAAATGCGGAGACCACGGCCATGGTTCCGCATTCACAGGCCGGCGCGCCCGTCGGCCGCAGGCCCTGCGTTCACGGTGGCGCGGCGCGGCCGCCTGCCCTAAGGTAGGGAAGCCTGCGCGGGGGACTGGAAAAGGTGCGCGGGCATCGTACATATGCAAGTGTCGCATCCGCGACAGGCAAGAAGCGTGGGCCGCCCCGGCGGCACGGCTTTTGGGCATGAATTCAGGCGTCCCGGCTTCGCGCCGCGCCGCCGCAGGCATGGCGAAGCGCAGTGCTCGACATCTACACCATCATCTTCCTGGCCCTGGCCGTCTTCATCTTCATCCGGCTGCGCAGCGTGCTCGGCCAGCGGACGGGGCGGGAGCGACCGCCTTATGATCCCTATTCCCGCGATGCGGCGCGCCCCGTACCGCCCGCCTCCGACAAGGTGGTGACGCTGCCCCAGCGCAACACCGAGCCGCCGGCCGGTACGGTGGAGGCGGACGAGGCGGAAGTGGTGCGGTATCGCTGGGAAGGCGTCGCCCCCGAGGGGTCGCCGACCGCGCAGGCGCTCGACCAGATCGCCCAGGCCGAAGGAGGCTTCGACGCGAAATACTTCCTCACCGGCGCCAAGTCCGCCTATGAGATGATCGTGACCGCCTTCGCCGCCGGCGACCGGCGCGCCCTGAAGGACCTGCTCTCCAAGGACGTGTTCGACGGCTTCGTCGCCGCCATTTCCGAGCGCGAGAGCCGGGGCGAGACCATGGAATCGCGTTTCATCTCCATCGACACGGCCGAACTGCTGGACGCTTCCGTGCGCGGTCGCACGGCACAACTCACGGTGCGCTTCGTCTCCAAGCTGATCACGGCCACCCGCGCCCGCGACGGCAGCGTGGTGGATGGCAGCCTGGATGCGGTGGCCGACGTGACGGACGTGTGGACCTTCTCGCGCGAGCTCGGCGCCCGCGATCCCAACTGGAAGCTGGTGGCGACCGAAGCCGCCGCCTGACCTTTCGACCCCGAGATCCTGACAGACACAAGGCCGCGCGGGGTCTCCGCGCGGCCTTTGTTTTTGTGTCGTCCGCCCTTGGCCAAGCCGGCCCGGCGCCGGTCGAGGGCCGACGCCGCTCGGTTCACATGCCGGTGGACGGCAGGAACCTGAAGGCCGGCGTCGCGACGAACCTGTCGGCCGCGTTGCCCGAATAGACCTTCCCGCCTTCAAGGGTCAGCTTCTTCACCGGCGCGCCTTGCTTCAGGTCGAGGTCGGCCAGCGGCACCCAGAACGAATTGCGGCTCGTGGAGCTGTCGAAGAAATAGATCTTGTTGGTCTGGTCCGAGATGGTGCGCCAGAGGGTGGAGGAAATGTTCGGCTGGTTGGGGGTGGTGATGCCCAGCGGCACGCTCACGCCGCGCATCACCCCGAGCACGCTCGCCGCCGCCTGATACTCGAACTTGCGGTCCGGCACCGCCGAGATGTAGCTGGGGTCCACCTTGGTGGGGATGGCCTTGATCAGGAAAGAGGCCCGGGCGAAGCGGTCGGCGGCGCGGTTGGTGCCGGGGAGGAAGGTGAGGCCCCCGATGCCCTCCCAGTAGGAATCCAGCGCCAGTTGCTGGTCGAAGCTGGGAGAATTGGTCATCACGTTGAATTTCTTGCCGTGATGCACCACCAGCTTGCCGCCGAGATACTCGAAGATGGCGGAATCGCCGGTGGAATCCGAGATGGACAAGTGAAGCTGCGCACCCTGCCCATTGGGCAGCTTCGGCGCGATGACGCGGAACGTCTCCCTGGAGAGCGCCTCCACCGCCTCGGCCACAGAGCCGAAATTGTCGAGCACATATTGCGCCCACAGGCTGATGGAGATGGCGGGCTTGCCGTCCGGCTGGCCGTAGTCGGATTCGGCGAGATAGAGCAGGTTGGCGACGAGCCCGGCCTCGTTCATGCCGTCGGCCGAGCCGACATCATAGCCCGAAGCGATCACGCTGCCATATCTGGACGTCCATTTCGGCGTGTTCGCCCCTCCCGCGCCATCGCGGGAGATGCCGCGCGGAAAGGCCCACAGATTGGTGTGCATGTCCTCCGCCCAGTCCATGGTGCGGCCGGTGATGACGAGACCGTTGTCGGCCACATACATGGCGCGGGTGCAGGCGAGGGCCGGGCCGAGGGATGCCGCGAACACCGTGGCGGCGGCCACGCCCGCTGCCAGCCGGGACAGTCCTGTCGTCTTGCGAAAGCGCTTCATGTATCCAACTCCGTGGGTATCAAGATACACATAACACCTCCGCTTCAGGCCCGCACTGAGGGGGAATGCGCAGACCAGACCGCACTGCGGCTACGAAGCTGCGAGCGCCACCACCGGCCGCAGCAGGGTGCGTGAACAGGCCTCGGCAAGATGCGTGGCCAGATCGTGCGCGGCCTCGCCGCGCGCCGAACCGCTCAGTCCCGGGGCAAGCACCAGGGCAAGCTCGGTGGGCGCCACATCCGGCATGAGGCCAGCCGGGAGGACCCGGTGCTCCGGTGTCACGGCCCGCCATTCCAGAAGGGCGATGCCGAGGCCGCAGGCGAGCGCAGCCTGCAGTCCCATGAAACTCGGGCTCTCATAGGCGATGCGCCACGGGCGGCCGACGAGTTCCAGGGCCCGAATGGCGCGGCCGCGATAGATGCAGCCATGCGCGAACGCCACCAGCGGCACCGGCTCGCCGGGGGCAAGGTCGGCCTGCGCCCCCGCGATCCAGACCGGCCGCTCCGGCCAGCTGGCAAAGGCGGCACCCGCGCCGGGCTCGCGCTTGAACAGGCCGACATCCAGTTCCCCCCGCTCCACGTCCGCCGCCAGACCCCGGGACAGGGCGCAGCGCACGGACAGCCGCACATCCGGCCGGGCGTGGGCGAAGGCACCGACCGTCCGGGTCAGCGCCTCGGGGGCAAGGTCATCGGGAATGCCGAGACGCAGGTCGAGGACGGGCGCCTCGCCCATGGCGGCTTTCGCCTCGGCCCCCAGCGCAAGAATGCGGCGGGCATAGCCCAGCAGCCGCTCGCCTTCCGGGGTCGGGCGCACGGTGCGGCCGTCCCGAACCAGCAGGACGCGGCCCACATCCTCTTCCAGCCGCTTGATCTGCTGGCTCACGGTGGATTGCGCGCGATGCACCTGCGCACCGGCACGGGTGAAGCCGCCCGCATCCACCACGCTCACGAACGCCCGCAGCAGGTCCATGTCGAGCATGGGATATCCATCTGAAAATCGAATGATGATAATCAAATCATCGCATTTCCAAATAGCGCGTCAACATGGTCTGGTCGCGATGGCCTTGTCCTTCGGCGGGTCCATGCCCTAGGCAGGATGAAAAGGCTCCGGGAGGGCCGCTCATGACCTCGAATTCCGTCCCGCAGCCGCTGTCCGCGCCCCGCCCGAGTGCCGGGCCGGCGCTGGTCGGCCTGTTCTGCCTGCTGTGGAGTTCCGCCTTCGCGGTGGGCAAGATCGCACTCGCGGACTGCCCGCCGCTTCTTCTGCTGAGCCTGCGCTTCCTGCTGGCCGGCCTGCTGCTGCTGGGCGCCTGCGCGCTCGCCGGGCGCATGAAGGCCTGCTCAACAACGCGCTCTATCTCGGCCTCAGCTTCAGCGGCATGGCCACGGTGTCGTCCGCCTTCACCGCCGTCATCATCTCCGCCAATCCCCTGCTGACCGCGCTGGTGGCGGGGCCGGTGCTCGGCGAGCGGCTGACGCTGCGCAAGATGGCAGGGCTGCTGCTGGGCTTTGCGGGCGTCATCATCGTGCTGCGCTCGCGCCTTGCCGGCGGGCATGAGGGGCTGACCGGCACGCTGTTCGTGCTCGCCGGTCTCGTGGCGCTGACCGCCGGCACGCTCACCTACAAGAAGTTCGGCACCTCGGTGGACCTGTTCCAGGCCAGCGGCATCCAGTGCCTCGCCGGCGGCCTCGCGCTGCTGCCCGTGGCGCTGATGACCGAGAGCGTGGCGGCCATCCATCTCACGCCCTCCTTCCTCGGCAGCTTCGCCTATATGGTGCTCGGCGTGTCGGTGGGGGGCTATACGCTCTGGTACTTCATCCTCAATCGCTCCTCCGCCACCGACGCCACAGCGCTCCACTTCCTCATGCCCCCGCTCGGCCTGCTGTTCGGCTGGGCGCTGCTGGGCGAGCCGGTGCCGCTGCTGGACATTGCCGGCATCGTGCCGATCGCGGCGGGCATCTGGCTGGTGACGCGCTAGGCGCCGTCCACCCGACGCAAAAAACCCGCCGGAGCGCGCTCCGGCGGGTAGCTTTTGGAAGAATGTGGGTAGCCTCAGCGGCCCACGAACACCTGGTCGAGAATGCCGCCGGAGGCGAACTGGTCGGCCTGCACCTTCTGCCAGCCGCCGAACACGTCCTCCACGGTCACCA
>NCCY01000075.1 GCA_002279855.1 Rhizobiales bacterium 12-68-15 | reverse complement strand
GCATCGCGCGATGCCCGCACAGCAACAGATCAGGACCCTCATGACAGCAGCGGGCAGGATGGATCGGCGCGCCGCGCGTGATCCGGAGGATAAGCTGGCGCCGGCCTTTGCGTGGTCGGCGGGAGGGCTGCGGTACGAATTCAGCGGGCAGGGGCCGGATCTGGTGCTCGTCCACGAGATGGGCGGAAGCCTGGAGAGCTTCGACACGCTGGCCGCCCTCCTTGCCCCCCGTTTCCGCATCCTGCGCTATGACCAGCGCGGGGCCGGGGGCTCGGTCCGCGCGCCGCGCGGCATGACCATCGCGGACCACGCCCGCGACCTTGCGGACCTGCTCGACGAGACCGGTGTGACGCAGGTGCGCGGCCTTCTCGGCATTGCCGCGGGGGCGGCGGTGGCCGTCTCCCATGTGGGGATGGGCGGCGCGCCGGAAGCGCTCATCCTGTGCGCGCCCGCTCTGTCGGTGCCGCCGGAGCGCCGCGCCTATCTGGAGGCCCGGTCCGATCTCGCCCGGCGCGAGGGGATGGCGGCGGTGACCGAGGCGAGCCTTGCGCGCTCCTATCCCGACCACATGCGCGGCGATGCGGCGCGCTATGCCCGCTATCGCGAGCGCTTTCTCGCCAATGATCCCGACGATTATGCCGACGCCAACATGGCGCTCGCCGCAAGCCGTGTGCCGGACCTGCTGCCGCGCCTCGCTATGCCATGCCTGGTGCTTGCCGGGCGGCACGACCTGTTGCGTCCGCCGGAAGAGGTCCGGGCCACCTGCGCCCTGATCTCCGGCGCGCGCTATGGCGAGATCGAGAGCGGACACCTGATGTCGGTGCAGGCCCCCGAGGCGCTCGCCGCCGGGATCCTGGGCTTTCTCGGAGAGCATGATGACTAAGGCGCTGCTGCTGGTGATGATGGAGCCGCCGTCCTCCATGGAGGCGGAGTTCAACGACTGGTACGACACCGAGCACCTGCCGCAACGCTGCGCGCTGCCCGGCTTCGAGAGCGGCAGCCGGTGGGTGTGCCTGTCCGGCTGGCCGCGCTGGCTCGCCATCTACGACATGGCCTCGCTGGAGGCGGTGCGCACGCCGGACTATGCAGCGGTCTCCGGGACCAATTCCACGCCCTGGAGCCGGCGCGTCCTGCCCGCCACCCTCGGGCGGCGGCGGGTGGTGGCCGAGCAGGTGCATCCCGGCGCCGCCCTCGCGCCGCCGCAGGATACGGTCGCCCGTCTCGCGCTCGCCTATTTCCCGCGCCCCGATGCCGATCCCGCCGCGCCGCTGCTGCGCGCCGCGCAGGGCGCCAGCCTGCGCCTGTTCCGCGACACGGAGGGCGGCCTCTGGTCGCTCGCGTCCTTCCCCCATCCGGTTTCGATCGATGAGGCGGCCCCGCTGATGGGCGTCAGCACCAATGGGGGCGCGAAGATGTTCAATCTCTACGCCCCCTATGTCCGCCTCGCCTGATTCTCGCCGGTCTCAGGCCTGATGGACGTAGCTGCCCGGGGCGTCGGCGAGGGGGGCGTGGGTCGTGCCGCCGAGCGGAGGCGGTGCCACGAAGCCGGATGAACGGGCCGCGAGCCAGGCCGCCCAGTCGTCCCACCACGATCCCTCCTTCACCATGGCGGCGTCGAGCCACGCGTCCGGTCCCAGATGACGGTCGGCGGTGAGCTTGGTGAGGGTGCGGTAGCGCCGCCCGCTGCGGCCGGGCGGGCTGACGATGCCGCCATTGTGGCCCCCGCCCGAGAGCACGAAGGTGAGGTCCGTGTCGGTGATGAGGTGGAGCTTGAACACCGACCGCCACGGCGCCACATGGTCCTTCTCGGTGCCCACCGCATAGAGCGGTGCGCGGATGTCGGCGAGAGTCACCGGGCGCCCCTCCACGCGGAAGCGGCCTTCGGCGAGGTCGTTGTCCAGATAGAGCTGGCGCAGATACTCCGAATGCATGCGGTAGGGCATGCGGGTGGCGTCCGCATTCCAGGCCATCAGGTCGTTCATGGGCTCGCGTTCGCCCATGAGATAGTCGTTGATGACCTTGGACCAGATCAGGTCGTTGGAGCGCAGGAGCTGGAAGGCGCCGGCCATCTGCCGGGTGTTCAGCGCCCCCTGGCTCCACATCAGGCTTTCGAGGAAGCTGATCTGGCTTTCATTGATGAACAGCCGCAGTTCGCCGGCCTCGGTAAAGTCCGCCTGTGCCGCCAGCAGGGTGAGGCTGGCCAGCCGCTCGTCCCCGTCCCGCGCCATGGCGGAGGCCGCGATGGAGAGAATGGTGCCGCCGAGGCAATAGCCCGCCCCGTGGATGCGCACGCCGGGCACGATCTCCCCGACCACGTCGAGTGCGGCCATGACGCCGAGGCGGCGATAATCGTCGAAGGAGAGGTCGCGATCCTGCGGGCCGGGATTGAGCCAGGACACCATGAAGACGGTGAAGCCCTGCGCCACCAGATGCCGCACCAGCGAATTCTCGGGCGAGAGGTCGAGGATGTAATATTTCATGATCCAGGCGGGCACGATCAGGATCGGCTCGGCATGGACGGCGCCGGTGGCGGGCGCATACTGGATCAGCTCGATCAGCCGGTTGCGGAAGACCACCTTGCCCGGCGTGACCGCCACGTTCACGCCCGGCTCGAACGCCTCCGCCCCCACCGGCGGCTGCCCGCGCAGGCTGCGCTCAGTGTCTTCCAGAAAATTGGACCAGCCCTGGAGCAGGTTGCGCCCGCCCGCCTCCAGCGTGCGCTGCTGCACGCGGGGGTTTGTGGCGATGAAGTTGGACGGCGAGAAGATGTCCAGCATCTGGCGGGTGGAGAACTCGACGATGTTCTCGTTCTCCCGCGTCACGCCGCGAATGCCTGTGGAGGCGTTGTGCCACCATTGCTGGTTGAGCAGGAAGGCCTGCGAGAACACGTTGAACGGCCAGCGCTGCCATTCCGGCGCGCGAAAGCGGGTGTCCTGCGGCAGGGGCTCGATGCAGGGCTGCGCCGTCTCGCCCTGCAGGGCGCAGCTCGACATGAAGCGGGCGAGGCGCGCCCATTTGCGCACCAGCTTCACGCCCAGCTCCGCCTGCTTGCCGGGCGACATGGCGAGATGCATGGCCCAGTCGCTATAGGCATTGCCGAGGGCGGCGGGGGAGAGCCCGCCGGTCATCCGGGCCAGCGCCGCATGGACCACATGGTCCAGCGTTTCCCCCGCTGCGGCCATGTCTTCGGGCGTTTCCCCCGGCAGGGGCATGTTGGCGCCGGGAGAGGGGGGAGGGAGGACTGCCATCTGGACCCTCAATGCGCCATGAGCACGGGAACCGTCATGCAGCCCAGCATATCCCGGCTTGCCCCGCCCAGCAGGGCTTCGCGCAGACGTGAATGGCCGTAGGCGCCCATCACCAGCAGGTCCGAGCCCTCGTCCGCCATATGGGAGAACGCCGTGGGCCTCCAGATGGGCGATGAGGCGCGCGCCCCGCGCCGCCCCGTCCGGCACGAAGCCGGTCGCGACTTCCACCACCTCCACCCGCGCGGCAGTGCGCAGGAAGGGGAGCGCGTCGCCAAGGGTGCGGGCGGCGCTGCGGCTGCCGTCCCAGGCGACCGTCACATTGCGAAACGGCACCTGCGCGGTGCCGGTATAGGGCACGATCAGGCAGGGGCGGCCGGACTGGAGCAGCACCTCTTCCAGATGGGCGTCGCTCGGGCGCGCATTGCCCGGCTCCGGCTGCTGGATCAGGATGAGGTCGCTGAGGCGCGCCACGTCCAGCAGCGGCGCGTCGCACTCCGCATCCTCCCGGCAGACGATGCGCGGGTCGATGACCACGCCGGCCTCGGTCAGGGCCCGGTCGAAGGCCTCCGCCGCCGCCTGCGCGCGCAAACGCTGGTCGCGCGCTTCCGCCTCCACAAGGTCGTAGCGCACCTCCGTCTGGGCGAGGCTCCCCACCGGGGCGGGGGGAACGACACAGAGCGCCGTGACCTGCGCCCCCAGTCCGCCCGCAAGCTGCTGCGCCAGCGTGCGGACCGCATCGCTGGCGGCGTCCATCACCACCGCCAGATGCTTCAGGCTTTCCGGCTCGTAGGCGGGGGCCGTCGCACGAATGGTCGCGCTCAGCATGAGATCGCCACCTTCAGCACGCCGTCGCGCTGGTTGGAGAACAGGTCATAGGCCGCCTCGATGTCGTCGAGCCCGAAGCGGTGGGTGACCAGCGGGCGCAGGTCCACCCGCCCGGTTGCCACCACATCCATGAGCCGTCGCATGCGTTCCTTGCCGCCGGGGCAGAGGGTGGTGACGATCCTGTTGTCCCCGAGCCCGGCCGAGAAGGCGCCGAGCGGGATGGTGAGATCGGAGGAATAGACACCGAGCGAGGACAGCGTTCCGCCGGGCCGCAGCACGCGCAGGGCCGCCTCGAAGGTGGACTGGCGGCCCAGCGCCTCGATGGAGACGTCCACGCCCCGCCCGTCGGTGAGGCGCATGATGGCCTCCACCGGGTCCTCGCTGGCGAAATCCACCACATGGTCGGCGCCGAGGCGGCGGGACATCTCCTGCCGGGCGGGCACGCTCTCCACGCTGATGATGCGGGTCGCGCCCATGAGCCGGGCGCCAGCCGTGGCGCACAGGCCGATGGGCCCCTGCGCGAACACGGCCACCGTGTCGCCGATCTTCACGCCGCCGGATTCGGCGCCGGAGAAGCCGGTGGACATGATGTCCGGGCACATGAGCACCTGCTCGTCGCTGAGCGCGTCGGGCACGGGGGAGAGGTTCACCATGGCGTCCGGCACCAGCAGGTATTCCGCCTGCGCGCCGTCGATGGTGTTGCCGAACTTCCAGCCGCCCATGGCCTTGAAGCCGTGTTTGGTGCCCGCCCCGTCCTGCGAGCCGCAGCCGCAGAGGCAGGCGGCGCTGGTGCCGGAGGGGGTGATGGCGCCGGCGATCACCCGTTGGCCCTCGGTGAAGCCGGAGACGGCGGAGCCCAGCTTCTCGATGATGCCCACCGGCTCGTGGCCGATGGTGAGGCCCCGCGCGACCGGATATTCGCCCTTCAGGATATGGACGTCCGTGCCGCAAATGGTGGTGGTGGTGACGCGGATCAGTGGGGATCAGATCAGCGGATTGGTCATCTTGGCGCGCAGCGCGCGCTGGTCGATACCAAACACGTCCGCCAGCCAGTCCGCCATCAGCTCCTGCCCGATGGTGGGGTTGTCGTGCTGGCAGTGGTCGGCGCCGGTCTCTTCCTCGGTGACGAGGCGCAGCGTGACGTTCACGCCCTTGGACTGGGCATAGTCGTAGACCTTCTTGGCGGAGGACACGCCGAGAACGTCATAGCCGCCATGGACGATGAGATAGGGGCACTTCATGTTTTCGAGGTGCCCTTCCAGCTTGAAGGGGGCCGCCTTCTCCATGGCGCCGCGCACGGTGTCCGCGCCGAACACGGTCTTGATGTGGTCGGCAAGCCCATGGTCCTCGGTGGCGGTCGCCCAGAGTTCCGGGATGGACCAGATGGCGCCATGGGAGATGGCCGCCGCAAGGCGGGGCTCGTAGCAGCCGGCGCGGGCCGCGTAATAGCCGCCGAGCGAAGAGCCGCAGGCCGCAATGCGGTTCGGGTCGATGTCGTCACGGGTGAGCAGATAGTCGATGCACTTGCCGATCGGCACCTCGTAATCGTGCCGGGTGTTCAGCTTGTGCCGGCGCAGCGTGCCGCCCTGGCCGGGGCCGTCGATCATCAGCACGGAGATGCCGCGCTGGAGGGCGGCATGGGCCTGCATGAACCACATCTCGTCCTTGATGGAATCAAGGCCGCCCATGCAGATCAGCACCGGCTGCTTTCCGGTGTCGAACGGCGCGCGCACGAAATAGGCGAACAGCGTCTTGCCGTCCTCGTACGGGATCTGGAGCACCTCGCCGGCCGGGTTCAGGTTTTCCAGATACTTGCGCGAGCAGTTCTCCATTTCGGTGAACATGGGCAGGCGGCGCGGATCGGAATAGTCCAGCCAGAATTCGGTGTGGCGGTAGTAATTGGCCGCGCGCAGCCAGCAATTCATGGCGGTGCGGATATGGCCCTTGGCGAATTCGTCATCGCCGCGCTGCTGGTTGAAGTCCGCGATGCGCTTCCATTCGCGGTGCCAGCTCTCCTGGTCGCCGGGGATCATGCGGCTCGCCGCGAGGAAGCATTCGGAGACGGCGCCGCCGCCTTCCTGCGTCTCGCCGAGCGCGCGGCGGAACTGGTAGCTCATCCACGGAAATTGCGGCCAGTGATGCCAGCCATAAGGCTTGTAGACGCCGTGCGCCTGGTCGGTCTTCTCGTCGATGAGCAGATCTTCAGCCATGTCCCACTCCGGTCTTGCCGCAGGCATGTGGCGCCCGCTTGACGCCACACTACCGGATGCTAGGGTCTTTTCAAGTCACTTGATTTTTAGGAAAGGGCGGGGAAAGAGGGCGTTTGCCGGTCGTGCGCGTCCCGCCCCGCCAGAGCCGGGCTTCAGCCGCCGCCCCGATGCGGATAGGTTTGGCGGCGGGCGATCCTGCCCGGACCAGACCTGCCGCCCGAGGAAGCGCCCCCGTGTTCGTCCGCCAGCTTCATTATCTCGTGGCGGTGGCCCGCGAGGGGCATTTCGGCCGCGCGGCGCAGGCGTGCCACGTCTCGCAGCCCACCCTCTCCGCCGGCCTGCGCAAGCTGGAGGAAGAACTGGGCGTGCCGCTGGTCATGCGCGGTCACCGCTTCCTCGGTCTCACCGACCATGGCGTGCGGGTCCTGGCCTGGGCGCAGCGCATCGTGGCCGATTATGACGGCCTGAAGCAGGAGATTTCCGGGCCGGGCGCCGGGCTCTCCGGCACGCTGCGGATCGGCGCCATTCCGACCGCGCTGCCGGCCTTGCCGCCGCTGGTGAACGCTTTCTGCGCCAGCCATCCGCTGGTGCGGGTGACCCTGCTCGCCTTGCCGTCCGCCGCCATTCTCCGGGGGCTTGATGAGATGGAGATCGATGCCGGCGTCACCTACCTCGCCGAGGCGCCGCCCGCCCGCTGCCGGGCGCTGGCGCTCTATGACGAGAGCTATGTCCTCATCACCGCGCAGCCGGGGCTGCGGGACGCTGCGGCGGTGACCTGGGCCGAGGCCGCCCGCCTGCCGCTCTGCCTGTTGACGCCGGACATGCAGAACCGCCAGATCATCGACCGCCTGTTCGCGGATGCGGGCGTCTCGGCCACGCCGCGCATCGAGGCCAATTCCATCGCCGGGCTGTGGTCCCTGATCCGCTCCGGCCTCTGGAGCGGCATCGTGCCGGCGGCCGAAAGCGCCCGGTTCGGTGATGCGGGGGGCCTGCGCGCCATTCCCCTCAGCGCCCCCCGGCATGTCCAGCCGGTGGGCCTGCTGGTCAGCGACCGCGACCCGCCGGCCCCCGTGGTGACCGCCTTTCTGCGCACCGCGCGGGGGCATCCGCTGGAGATGGCCGGCGCGAGGTGATTGCCGCCGTCTATCAATCCTTCCGCCCAAACGATTGGACCCGCGCGGCCCGACGCCGTTGACTGGTCCTTGCCGGACGGGTGATGCGTCGAGCTTCCGCCTTTCCCCTCCGCGCCCAAGCTGCGGCGCTGCGCCGGCTCAGCCGCGCAACGGATGACAGCCATCCCAGGCATCAGGAGGAAATCATGGCCAAGGTGGTTTGCGTTCTCTATGACGATCCGGCCAGCGGCATGCCGAAGAGCTATGCCCGCGACGACCTGCCGAAGATCGACCACTATCCCGGCGGCCAGACGCTGCCGACGCCCAAGGGCATCGACTTCGTGCCCGGCGCCCTGCTTGGTTCCGTCTCGGGCGAACTGGGCCTGCGCACATATCTGGAATCCAACGGCCACACCCTCGTCGTCACCTCCTCCAAGGACGGTCCCGACAGCGTGCTGGAGCGCGAGCTTCATGATGCGGACGTGGTGATCTCCCAGCCTTTCTGGCCGGCCTATCTCACCGCCGAGCGCATCTCCAGGGCGCCGAAGCTGAAGCTGGCGCTCACCGCCGGCATCGGCTCCGACCATGTGGACCTGCAGGCCGCCATTGAGCGCGGGATCACGGTGGCGGAGGTCACCTACTGCAATTCCATCAGCGTCGCCGAGCATGTTGTCATGATGATCCTCGGCCTCGTGCGCAATTACCTGCCCTCCCACCAGTGGGTGCTGAAGGGCGGCTGGAACATCGCCGACTGCGTCGCCCGTTCCTATGACGTGGAAGGCATGCATGTGGGCACGGTGGCCGCCGGGCGCATCGGGCTGGCGGTGCTGCGCCGTCTCAAGCCCTTCGACATGCACCTGCATTACACCGACCGCCACCGCCTGCCGGCGGAGGTGGAGGCGGAGCTGAACCTCACCTGGCACGCCACCCGCGAGGAGCTGTACCGGGCCTGCGACGTGGTCACGCTCAACTGTCCGCTCTACCCCGAGACGGAGCACATGGTGAATGAGGAGACGCTCAAGCTGTTCAAGCGCGGCGCCTACCTCGTCAACACGGCGCGCGGAAAGCTGTGCGACCGCGACGCCATCGTGCGGGCGCTGGAGACCGGCCAGTTGGCCGGCTATGCGGGCGATGTGTGGTTCCCGCAGCCGGCGCCGCAGGATCATCCGTGGCGCTCCATGCCCCATCACGGCATGACGCCCCACATTTCCGGCACCTCGCTCTCCGCCCAGACCCGCTATGCGGCGGGCACGCGGGAAATCCTCGAATGCTTCTTCGAGGGGCGGCCGATCCGCGATGAATATCTGATCGTGGATGGTGGCAAACTCGCCGGCGTCGGCGCCCATTCCTACAGCGCCGGCAATGCCACCGGCGGATCGGAAGAGGCCGCGCGGTTCAAGAAGGCGGTCTGAACGCAGGGTGGCCGGCCATGCCGACCGCCCTTTTTCAGAAGGTGGGGGGCGTGTTCACGAACAGGATGCGGGCTTCAGCCTCGCCCACATTGCGATAACCGTGGGGCGTTTCGGAGCGGTAGATGAAGCTGTCGCCGGCATTGAGGCGGTAGACCTGATCGCCCAGCAGAAGCTCGACGGTTCCGGCGAGCACATAGCCCACTTCCTCGCCGTCATGGGTCACCATGCCCTCGCTCCCGCCGCCGGGCGCCAGCACATGGATGGAGCTTTGCAGCAGATGGCCCCGCGTATAGGGGATGAGGCGCTCCATGCGCACGCCCGTGCCCTGGGTGGAGGCGAGATCCACCACGATGCGGGCATCCTCCCGCACCACCACGGTCTCTTCCGCGTCCGGGGTCTCGAACAATTGCCCGATGGTGAGGTTCAGCGCGTCGCAGATGCGCGAGAGCATGTTGAGCGAGGGGCGGATCTTGTTGTTCTCAAGCTTGGACAGGAGGCTTTCCGAGCAGCCCGCCGTCTCCGCCACGTCCTTCAGCCGCGCGCCGATGGTGAGCCGGGCATGCTTGAGCCGCGTGCCGACCTGAATCAGCTTGTCCGGCATCGTTGCCGTTTCGTGGTCCATCACGTGTTCCGCATCCGATGCCCGCACTGTCCGCACCCGCCGCTGCCCCGTCTTCCGGGGTGCCAACCCGGAAAAGTTAGCTAGCACATTTTACCCCTGCCTTGTCACGGGCGGGGCTGGCGCCTGCCGTGCGGAGGATGCGGGACGCATGCAAAAGGCCCGTGAACATGCGTCACGGGCCTTCCGCAGGATCGGTCAGGGAGTGCCGGGCCGTTCAGGCGCCGCGGCGGTTTTCCGCCGTGCGCCCCGTCAGGCGGCGCGCACGGTTTGCAGGAAGCGGGAGACCTCGGTGCGCAGCGTCTCCGACTGCCGCGCAAGGTCGGAGGCGGAGGACAGCACCTGCGTTGCCGCCGCCGAGGAGGCCTGCGCCGCCTGCGTGACCGCCGAGATGTTGGAGGTGACCAGCCGCGTGCCTTCCGCCGCCTGATGGACGTTGCGGGCGACCTCTGCTGTGGTTGCCCCCTGCTCCTCCACCGCCGCCACGATCGCCGTGGACATCTGGCTCATGTCCCCGATGGTGGTGCCGATCCCGGCAATGGCGGTGGCAGCCGACGTGGTGGAAACCTGCATGCTGGAAATCTGGCCGGAGATTTCCGAGGTGGCCTTTGAGGTCTGCTCGGCCAGTCCCTTTACCTCCTGCGCCACCACGGCAAAGCCGCGCCCGGCCTCGCCGGCACGGGCGGATTCGATGGTGGCGTTCAGGGCAAGGAGGTTGGTCTGGGAGGCGATCTCGCCGATGAGGCCGACAATGGCGCCCACCTGGTTCGCGGCGCTCTTGAGCCCTGTGACGCGGGCATTGGTTTCCTGCGCCTCGGATACGGCACGGGAGGCGATGGCGGTGGATTGCGTCACCTGCTGGCCGATCTCGGCGGCGGAGGCGGCGAGTTCCTCCACGGCGGAGGCCACCGCCTGCACGTTCACCGCAGCCTGCTCGGCGGCGTCCACCACGGCGGAGGCGCGGGTGGTGGTCTCCTCGGCGGAGCTTGCAAGCGCCCCGGCCGTCGCCTGAAGTTCGGTCGCGGCTGAGGACACCATGTCCACGATCTGGCCCACCGCGCGGTCGAAGCTGTCCGCGAGGTGCGCCATCTCCTGCCGCCGCCGGGCCTGCGCCTGGCTTTCGGCGTCCAGCCGCTCCTGCCGCAGGCGCTCGGATTCCAGCAGGTTGTCGCGGAACACGGCCAGCGCTGCGGCCATCTCGCCCACTTCGTCGCGGCGCCCGCTATAGGGGATAGTGGTTTCGAGGTCTCCGCCGGAGATCGTCTCCATGGCGGCGGTGATGCGCTGCACCGGCACCACGACGCGGCGGCGCACGATGACGAACCCGCCCACGGCCACCAGCAGGGATGCCGCCAGCAGGATGGACAGGGCGATCAGGGCGGACCGCGCCTCGTCGGCCAGCTGGTCTGCCGCCGCGATCCCCGCATCGGACAGGGCTGTCGCAACCGCGCTGATGCTGTCGAGGGGCGGCGTCAGCGCGGTGCGATAGTCTTCATAGGGAACCGGGGACGCCTCGCCCGCCTGCAGGGCCTTCACCACGCGCGCCTGCATGTCGGCGAAGCTGCCGGTGAAATAGGACGCCTCTGCCTTCCGCAGGGCCTCGTCCACCGCAGGCGAGGGCGGCAGCTGCCGGTAGAGGTCCTGGGCCACGCGCCAGAAGGTGTTCGCCCGCGCCGCCGCGGCAGTCATGTCGGCATTCTCCTGCGCGGTGAACGCCCGGCGCTGAACCATGGTGCTCAGCACGGTCAGTACATACTGGCCATGGGCGGAACGCACCTCCCACACCATGCGCTTGCTGAACAGATAGTCGCCGACCGTCGCGTTCGCCCGGGTGGCGGCCTGTTCCAGGAACAGGGAGCTCTGCTCCAGCGTGGTCATGAACTTCGTCATGCCGGTGAGGAAGGTCGCGCCGAACGCCGCGTTGCGGGCCGCGAGGGGCTTCTGGAGCTCGGCGTCCGCGGTGGCGCGCAGCGCCTTCACCTCGTCATAGACGGCGGAGAGCTTCGCGAGGGTTTCCGTCCATCCCGCGACGGGCAGGCTGCGGGCGGCGAGAATGACCGCCATTTCCCCGTCCACCGTGGCGCGCCGCTCCTTGTTGCGGCCGGCCGCCTGGTTCGAGACCGCAAGGTCCGCCTTGAGGACGGAGGCGGTGTCGCCCCGCTCGTAACGGAAGGCCTGGAGCGTCCAGAACACCCGCTTGTCCAGCGTGCTGATGGCCGCCGCGTCTTCGGCCGCGTTCAATTGCTGATACTTGCCCACCACCGACCATGTGAAGATCGCGACCAGGGCGAGCCCCATTATCCCCATCAGTGCGCTCAGGACCGTCCCGATCCGCAAATCCCCCAGCCGCGACATGCTTGTGCTCTCCAGAACGCGATGCGGTGCCTGCCGCACGACATTGGTGAACCAATACTGCAACGCTTGCGCGAGGGTTGCCCTTGGGGAATCCGCCGGTTGGCGCTGTTTGGAAATGGACCAGTTCAGCAACTAGTTGCTATCGGGCCACCGGGCGGCGGTGTCCAATCCGGGCATGACAGCCCTCGCGCATGCCCTTTCCTTCGATCCCGCCGTGATCCCCGACGAGGTCCGCCTCGACGCCCGGCGCGAGGCCCTGATGGTGACCTGGGCGGACGGGCGGCGCGCCCGGTTTCCCGCCGACACGCTGCGCCTTGCCTGCCGCTGTGCGTGGTGCACGCGGGCGCGGGTCGAGGGCCGCATGCCCGACGCCTTTCCCGGCATCGCGCTGACCGGCGTCGCCATGGTCGCCGACTATGCGCTGAACCTGTCGTTCTCGGACGGGCATGAGCGCGGCATCTACCCCTTCTCCTATCTGCTGGCGCTGGCCGGCGAACCTGCGGAGCACACGCCATGAGCGAGCCCATGACCGGCGGCCCGAAGACCGACATCGTCGAATGCGACATCCTCGTCATCGGCGGCGGCACGGGCGGGCCGATGGCCGCCATCAAGGCCAAGGAGCGCAATCCCGGCCTCAAGGTGGTGCTGATGGAGAAGGCGAACGTGAAGCGTTCGGGCGCCGTCTCCATGGGCATGGACGGGCTGAACAACGCCGTCATTCCCGGCTACGCCACGCCCGAGCAGTATGTGAAGGAGATCACCGTCGCCAATGACGGCATCGTCCACCAGAAGGCCGTGATGGCCTATGCGCAGGGCTCCTATCCGATGATCCAGTATCTGGATTCCATCGGCGTGAAGTTCGAGAAGGACGGCTCCGGCGAATACAATGTCCGCAAGGTCCACCACATGGGCACCTACGTGCTGCCCATGCCGGAGGGCCACCATGTGAAGAAGGCGCTCTACCGCCAGCTTCGCCGCCTCCAGGTGATGATCACCAACCGCTACATGGCGACCCGCCTCCTCACCGGCCCGGACGGGCAGGCGGCGGGGGTGATCGGGGTGAACACCCGCACGTCGGATTTTCTGGTGGTGCGCGCCAAGTCGGTGGTGCTGGCCTGCGGCGCGGCGGGTCGCCTCGGCCTGCCGGCCTCCGGCTATCTGTTCGGCACCTACGAGAACCCGGCCAATTGCGGCGACGGCTATGCCATGGCCTATCATGCGGGGGCGGGGCTCGCGAACCTCGAATGCTACCAGATCAATCCGCTCATCAAGGATTATAACGGCCCGGCCTGCGCCTATGTGACCGGCCCGTTCGGCGGCTATACCGCCAACAACAAGGGCGAGCGCTTCATCGAGTGCGACTACTGGTCCGGCCAGATGATGAAGGAGTTCTTCTCCGAGCTTCAGAGCGGCAACGGTCCGGTCTTCCTCAACATGACGCATCTGGCCGAAGAGACCATCTCCGAGATCGAGACCATCCTGCACTCCAACGAGCGCCCCTCGCGCGGGCGCTTCCATGAGGGGCGGGGCACCAATTACCGCCAGCGCATGGTGGAGATGCACATCTCCGAAATCGGCTTCTGCTCGGGCCACTCGGCCTCGGGCGTGTGGGTGGACGAGAACGCCCGCACCACGGTCGCCGGCCTCTATGCGGCGGGGGACATGGCGAGCGTGCCGCACAATTACATGCTGGGCGCCTTCGTGAATGGCGGCATTGCCGGGCAGGATGCGGCCGAATACTGCGCGTCCACCGACCTGCCGGCCTATGATGCGGGCCAGCTTGCCGCCGAGCAGGAGCGCGTGCTGGCGCCGACGCGGCGCGCCGACGGCCTGACGCCCTATGAGATGGAGTTCAAGGCCCGACGGCTGGTGAACGACTATCTCCAGCCGCCGAAGGTCACCGCCAAGTATCGCATCGCGCAGGAGCGGTTCGCCGAGGTGCGTGACGACCTCGCCATGCTCTGCGTGCGCGACCCGCACGAACTGATGCGGGCGCTGGAGCTGCAATCCATCCTCGACTGCGCCGACATGGCCGCCGCCGCCTCGCTGTATCGCACCGAGAGCCGCTGGGGCCTTTATCACTGGCGGGTGGATCACCCCGCCACCGACAACGAGAACTGGTTCTGCCACACGCTTCTCTACAAGGACGCGGACGGGCGCATGGCGCACACGAAGCGCGCGGTGGACACCTATGTGGTGCCGATCCCCGAGGAGGAGATGTCGGCCTACCACCAGCTTCGCACCCCCACCCCCCTCGCGGCCGAGTGACGGCGCGCCAGAGATCCGGAGCCGATCATGCCCCACGCGAACCACGCCACCTCGGTCCCCGTCACCATCGACGACGAGAAGTGCATTGCCGAGAAGGGATGCCGCGTCTGCATCGACGTGTGCCCGCTCGACGTGCTGGCCATCAACCCGGCCACCGGCAAGGCGCACATGAAGTATGACGAGTGCTGGTACTGCATGCCCTGCGAGGTCGATTGCCCCACCCATGCGGTGAAGGTCGAGATCCCGTATCTGCTGCGCTGAGGAGGTCTGACATGTCCATTTTCGAGACCTTCGAGGACGATATCGACGATACGCTGGCCCGGGCGCGCGATGCCGATCCCGGCATCCGCCGCGTCGCCATGATGGGGCTGGCGGAGGCGGTGGAGCCGGGGGCAACGGCGTGTCTCATCGCCGGCACGCGCGACCCGGACGCCAGCGTGCGGGAAGCCGCCTGCAAGGCGCTGGACGAGCATGCCGGCGTCGAGACCGCCCTCGCCCTCATCGCCGCGCTGGAGGATCCGGCGGAGGCCGTGCGCCTTGCCGCCGCCGAGAGCCTTGCGGACAAGAAGGAGCCGGACGCGGCCGAAGCGCTGATCGCCGCGGCCCAGTCCCCGACGCCTTTCGTGCGGGCTGCCGCCTTGCGGGCGCTGCGGGAGATGCAGGTGCCGGCGGCGCTGCCCGTCGCCCTCGCGACGCTCCAGGATGGCGACCTTGCCGTGCGGCGCGAGGCGCTGGGTGTGCTCGGCTGGCTGAAGGCCGATGCGGCGCTGCCGGCGCTGATGATGGCGGCCAATGACCGCGAGCCCTCGGTGCGGCGCGCCGTCATGGCGGCGCTGGTGTTCGTGCGGCCGGGAACGGTGGGCGTCGCCCCGCTCATCACGGGGCTCTCGGACGAGAACTGGCAGGTGCGCGAGGAAGCCGCCTTCTCCATCGGCAAGGCGCGTCTGCCCGAAGCCATCGAGCCGCTGATCCGCACCACGCAGGACGAGGCCTGGCAGGTGAAGGCCAAGGCGATCAATGCGCTGGGGCGGCTGAAGGCGCGTACCGCCGTCGGCGTCATCGGCGACCTGCTGGAGCACGAGATCAGCAACGTGCGCAAGGAAGCGGCGGCGGCGCTGGGCGAGATCTCCGACCCGGCGGCCATCGCCAGCCTGGAGCGGGGGTTCGACGATCCCGATCCGGACGTGCGCAAGCTGG
>NCCY01000360.1:1715-3951 GCA_002279855.1 Rhizobiales bacterium 12-68-15 | reverse complement strand
GGCCAGTCCGACACCCGCCACTATGCCAAGCGCCAGCAGACCTGGTTCCGCCACCAGATGCCGGACTGGCATCGCGTGACGGTGGATGCTGCGCTCGCGTTCGTGATGGATCTGCTCGCCGCACCGCCCTCCCCCGCTGCGGAGCGCCAATGATGCGCGACCGCAGGGACAAGAGCGGGCACGAAGCGCATTGCCGGCTTACAAGGGCCGCCGCGGCGGCTATAGTGACGCCTGCAGAACAGGCGCGCGGGGAAGCGCATGTCCGATGATGGGGCAAATGCCCGCCCGGTGGACGATCTTATCGACCAGTTCCTCGCCGGCCGGATTCCTTTTGAGAAACTGACCGAGCGCCTGCGCAAGCTGGCGGCCTCCGTCGCGGACCGGACCCTGCTGAAGTCGAGGCTTCAGATGCAGATCGACGGCCAGCGGCTGTCGGTTTCACTGGCACAGGCGATCTATGGCGACGTGGTGAAACGCGCGCCGGCGGCGCCCCCACCGCCCCCCGTGCGCAGCGCAGACGCCACCCAGCGTCCGGCCGGCGAGCGGATGAACGACGCCCTGGTGGGCCATCTGGTGGACCGCTTCCTCTCCTACCGCGATCAGGTCCCCGCCGAGCCCACCGCGCCGAGCCGGGCGCTGGATGAGGGGCTGCAATCCTTTCTCTCGCTCCGGTTGCGCAAGGAAGCGCGCCGGGCCGGAATGGGCACCGGCGGTGGCGGCCTCGTGGACACCACCGAACCCGGCATCGGCACCATCCTGCGGGACCGTTTTGTCATCGACAGCGAACTGGGACGCGGCGGCATGGGGATCGTGTACCGCGCCGTGGACCGGCGGCGGCTCGAAACCGGCGCGCGTCAGCCTTATGTGGCGCTGAAGCTGCTGAATGCGGATTTCGGCGCCCATCCCGACGCCCTTCGGGCGCTGGAAACCGAGACCCGGCGGGCGCAGGAACTGCCGCACCCCTGCATCGTCACCGTCTATGATTTCGACCGCGACGGCGGCCGGGCCTTCATCGTCATGGAATTGCTGGAAGGCGTGTCGCTGGACCGCGCGATGCGGCAGCGGCCCGATTTCATCGGCAGCGACCTTGCCCGCTCGGTGGTCGCCTCCATCACCGATGCGCTGGCGTTTGCCCATGCCCACGGTGTGGTGCATGCGGACCTGAAGCCCGCGAATGTGCTGCTATGTGACGACGGACGCACCAAACTGCTGGACTTCGGCATCTCCGCAGCCCTCCAGACCGGAGAGACGGAAGGTTTCGACACGGCCTCGCTTGCAGCGGTGACGCCGGCCTATGCCTCACCCCAGAGGGACGAAGGCGCACCGGCGACGCCCGCAGACGACGTGTATGCGCTCGGCTGCATGATTCACCTGCTGATGACCGGCAAGCATCCCTTCGGCCGCAAGTCCGGCGGGCAGGCGCAGGAGGAAGGGCTCCAGCCTCCGCCCCTCACCCAGTGCACGCCCGGGGAAGCGGCGGCGGTCCGCGCCGCGCTCGCTTTCGACCTTGCGACCCGGCCCGCCGATGCGGCGGCCTTCCGCCACCTGTTCAGGTAGCGCCAACACCAAGGCGCGCCTTGTCCTTGGCGGGTTTCTCCTGTGCCCGCTTGTCGTGCGCGGCCTTGCCTTCTGCGCCCTTGCGCGCGCTGCTTCCCGGCCCCCGTGCCTTGCGGGAGGGCTTCACGCGCTGCCAGACGACCGCCGCCACAGCGACGGCGAGACCCGTGCCGGTCACCCACCACGCCGGACTGATGCCGAGTGACGGCGTGAAATTGGCCTCCCAGACGAGGCGCGGATCGATTCCCGTGGTCCCGGCATACCAGCCGACTTCCAGCAGCGCGGTGCAGGCCCCGGCGGCGAGCCCTGCCGCCAGCGCGCGCGCCGGGTCCAGCGGCGGGAAGAAGCGATGCGCCAGACGATAAAAGGCGAGCAGCATCAGCAGCCCCCCCATCAGGACCGCTTCGGTCACATCAAGCTTCGACTGGATGAGGAAGTGGAGGATAGCGAGCGGGGCAATGAGATAGACCAGCTGGTGCAGCGCCAGCCAGCGCTTGCCTCCCATGCGGCGGATGACGCTGTCGAAAGAGGTCGCCGCCAATGCCAGCAGAAGCAGAAGCCCGATCGCGCCGATGGCGAGATAGACCCGCAGCACAATCTCCCGCCCCACCACATACAGGTTGCCCCCTTGGTCGAGCACATAGAGACCCAGATGAAGGGCGGCGTAGCTGAAGGCGGC
>NCCY01000360.1:0-1622 GCA_002279855.1 Rhizobiales bacterium 12-68-15 | reverse complement strand
GCGCCCAGCCGGTCCAGCGCGGCATCCGCGCAGAGCCAGAGAACGGGCAGCACCGCAGCGATGAAGGCCACGGTCTTCTCGGCGCTGAAACGCCCGGATTTTTCATGGAAAAGAGACATGCTGCACCATTGGCCCCTGCATGTTCTACGCAAGCACGCGGGCCGGCGTTACCCCCGCGCCGGGAACATCGCCGTGATGCCAACCGCTTTGGCTCCAGGTCCCTCGCAGGCAAGCGGCATTCGGAGCGCGGGTCTTCGCTTGCAGATCAGACGGCCACGGGCGCCTTGATGTGGGGATGCGGGTCATAGCCCTCGATCGCCACATCTTCGAAACGGAAGGCGAACAGGTCAGTCACGTCCGGGTTGAGCTTCAGGGTCGGCAGCGGGCGCGGAGCGCGGGCAAGCTGCGTGCGGGCCTGCTCCAGATGGTTCAGATAGAGGTGCGCATCGCCGAACGTGTGGATGAAATCGCCCGGCTTCAGGCCGGTCACCTGCGCCACCATATGGGTCAGAAGGGCATAGGAGGCGATGTTGAACGGCACGCCGAGGAAGATGTCGGCGGAGCGCTGGTACAGCTGGCAGGAGAGCCGCCCGTCGGCCACATTGAACTGGAACAGGCAGTGGCAGGGGGGAAGCGCCATCTTCGACACATCCGCCGGATTCCAGGCGGAGACGATCAGCCGGCGCGAATCGGGATTGCGGCGGATGTCGCTCAGAAGCTGGGTGATCTGGTCGATGGCGCCGCCCTCAGGCGTCGGCCAGGAGCGCCATTGACGGCCATAGACCGGGCCAAGCTCGCCCTCCGCATCGGCCCACTCGTCCCAGATGGACACGCCGTTCTCGCGCAGGTAGCGCACATTGGTGTCTCCCGCGAGGAACCAGAGCAGTTCGTGGATGATGGATTTCAGGTGCAGCTTCTTGGTGGTGACCAGCGGGAACCCGTCGGCCAGATCAAAGCGCATCTGATAGCCGAACACCGAGAGGGTGCCGGTTCCGGTGCGGTCGTCCTTGCGCACGCCCTTGGTCAGCACATGGTCGAGGAGGTCGAGATAAGCCTGCACCGCGCGCTCCCGAATGTCCCATGCCTGTCGCGTGACGGCCCTAGACATACAGCCTCGCGCCCGACTGTCCAGCGCGGCCGTCACCCGAAGCGTGACCCGCCCGGAGCCGTACGCTAACGTAACCACAAGCGGGGGAAGAGATCAGCGTGGATACGGTGCAAACACCGGAAACGGGACAGTTGCTGGCCTTTGCGGCGAGCCGGCAGGGTCCGGGCCGCCAGCGCAATCAGGACGCCTTCCTCAATGCGCCAGAGCACGGCTTCTTCGTGCTGGCGGACGGAATCGGCGGGCTGGACCATGGAGAGCGGGCGAGCTGGGCGATCGTCCATGCGCTGGAGGCCGCCCTGCCCCTCCCGCCGGACTGGCACACCCGGGCCGCGCGAGTGGAAGCCTGCCTGCACACGGCCAATGCCACGATCTTCGAGACCGGCCGCTCGGCCTCCCCCCCGTATCTCATGGGGACAACGCTTGCCGCCGTGCTGGTCGGGAGCCACGAGGCCACCTGTTTCTGGGCCGGCGATTCGCGGATCTACCTGCTGCGCGACGGGGACCTGTCGCAGGT
>NCCY01000359.1 GCA_002279855.1 Rhizobiales bacterium 12-68-15 | reverse complement strand
CTCGCGTCCCGCGTGGTGCTGGTGGTGGAGGATGACGACCATGTGCGCGAACTGGCACTCGATGTGCTGCGCGAGCTCGGCATCACCGCCCGCGCCGCCGCCGACGGCCCCTCGGCCCTCGGGCTGCTGCGGGCCGCGGGCACCATCGACCTGATGCTGTGCGATATCGGCCTTGCGGGCGGCATGGACGGGCGGCAACTCGCCGATGCGGCGCGGGCGCTGCGGCCGGAGCTGCCGGTCCTGTTCATGACCGGCTATGCGGCGGACACCGCGGGCGGCGACAGCTTCGGCCCGGGGACGGACCTGATCCAGAAGCCGTTTTCCGTCGATGCCCTGAGCCGCCGCCTGCGCGCGCTGCTCGATCCGTCCGGCGGTGCCGGCGCGGAGTGAGCGCTATTCCGCCGCCGCGCGCCGGGCGGGATCGTAATTGAGGGTGGGCGCCAGCCAGCGCTCGGCCTCTTCCACGCTCCATCCCTTGCGGCGGGCATAATCCTCCACCTGGTCCCGCTCGATGCGCCCGACGCCGAAATAGGCGCTCTGCGCATGGCCGAAATAGAGGCCGGAGACCGCCGCGCCCGGCCACATGGCAAAGCTCTCCGTGAGCACGAGGCCGATGCGGTCGGTGGCATCCAGCAGGCTGAAGAGGGTGGCCTTCTCGGTATGGTCGGGCTGCGCCGGATAGCCGGGCGCCGGACGGATGCCGCGATAGCGCTCGGCGATGAGGTCCTCATTGCTGAGCCCCTCGTCGGGAGCATAGCCCCAATAGTCCGTGCGCACCCGCTGGTGCATCCGCTCGGCAAAGGCTTCGGCCAGCCGGTCCGCCAGCGACTTCAGGAGAATGGCGGAATAATCGTCATGGGCCGCCTTGAAGGCGTTGGTCCGCTCTTCCTCGCCGATGCCGGTGGTGACCGCAAAGCCGCCCACATAATCCGCAATGCCGGACGCCACCGGCGCCACGAAATCCGCCAGCGCGATGTTGGCCCGCCCCTCCCGCCGCGCAAGCTGCTGGCGCAGCGTGTGCAGGGTCGCGAGCGGCGTCTTGCGGGTGTCGTCGCGGAACAGGACGATGTCGTCGCCCACCGCATTGGCCGGCCAGAAGCCGATCACCGCCCGTGCGGTCAGCCACTTCTCCTCGACGATCCGCGCCAGCATGGCCTGCGCGTCCGCAAACAGGGACCGGGCGGTTTCGCCCACCACGTCGTCCTCAAGGATGGCCGGATAGCGTCCGGTCAGTTCCCAGGACTGGAAGAAGGGCGTCCAGTCGATGCAGGGCACGAGATCGGCAAGGTCATACTGCTCGAACACGCGGGTGCCGAGGAAGGACGGCTTCGGCGCGACACCGGCGGCCTCCAGCTTCAGCGCGTTCTCGCGCGCCTTGGCCAGCGGCACGCGCTGCTTGGCCTCGTCGGCGCGGGCATGGGCATCGGCCAGCTTCACATATTCCGCCCGCACCTCGGCCTTGTAGGTGTCGCGGGTGTCCGGATTGAGCAGGTTCGAGACCACGCCCACCGCCCGGCTGGCGTCGGTGACATAGACCGCCTGGCCCCGCGCATAACGCGGTGCGATCTTGACGGCGGTGTGCACGCGGGAGGTGGTCGCGCCGCCGATCAGCAGCGGCACGTCGAAGCCCTCGCGCTCCATTTCCTGCGCGACACCCACCATCTCGTCCAGCGAGGGCGTGATGAGGCCGGAAAGGCCGATCACGTCCACATTCTCCTTCTTCGCCACATCCAGAATCCGCTGGGTGGGCACCATGACGCCGAGGTCGATCACCTCGTAATTGTTGCACTGGAGGACCACGCCGACGATGTTCTTGCCGATGTCGTGCACGTCGCCCTTGACGGTCGCCATCAGGATCTTGCCGGCGGCGGAGCGCTCGGTGCCGCCGTTCGCAGCCTTCTCCGCCTCCATGAAGGGCATGAGATAGGCCACCGCCTGCTTCATCACGCGGGCGGACTTCACCACCTGCGGCAGGAACATCTTGCCCGCGCCGAACAGGTCACCCACCACGTTCATGCCCGCCATCAGCGGGCCTTCGATGACATGGAGCGGCCGCGCCACGGACAGGCGCGCCTCTTCGGTGTCGGTCTCGACGAATTCGGTGATGCCGTTGACGAGGGCGTGCTCCAGCCGCTTCTCCACCGGCCATGTGCGCCAGGTGAGGTCGGCTTCCTTCTTCTCGCGCCCGGCCCCGCCCCGGAAGGCCTCGGCGAGGACCAGCAGCCGCTCGGTGCCGTCCTCGCGGCGG
>NCCY01000074.1 GCA_002279855.1 Rhizobiales bacterium 12-68-15 | reverse complement strand
CGAACTGGAACCCGTTCCGCGCGGTCCCTATTGCGGCGCGGTGGCGTGGATCGGGGTGGATGGGGCGATGGACAGTTCCATCATCATTCGCACCATCGTCCGCTGCGGCGAGACGCTGCTGGCCCAGGGCGGCGGGGGCATTGTCGCCGATTCCGATCCGGTGGCCGAGTATGACGAAAGCCTCGTGAAGCTCGCCCCGCTGCGGCGGGCCCTTGAGGCTGGCGATGACAGGGAGGAGCCATGAATATCTGGCTGAACGGCGCGATTCTGGACGCGGACCGCGCCGCCATCTCCCCGACGGATCGGGGCTTCACGCTCGGCGACGGCATTTTTGAAACCATGCAGACGCGCAACGGCGCTCCCCTGCGGCTCGATGCGCATCTCACGCGGATGCGGCGGGGAGCGGGCGTGATCGGCCTGCCGTTGCCCCGGCTCGACTATGCCGGCGCGTTGGTTGCGACCCTTGAGGCAAACGGGCTCAGGGATGCCGCGCTGCGGCTCACCCTCTCCCGCGGCCCTGCCCCGCGCGGCGTGCTGCCGCCGGCGGCGCCGACGCCCACGGTGCTGATTTCGGCGGGACCGCTACCGGACGTGACCCCCGTGCGGCTTGTGCTCGCCAAGGTCACCCGCCGGAACGAGTTTTCGCCGCTCTCGGGCATCAAGTCCCTGAACTATCTGGACAGCATCCTCGCCCGGCAGGAAGCCGCCGCACGGGGCGCGGATGATGCCCTGATGCTGAACACGCAAGGGCGGATCGCCGAGACGACCATGGCGAACGTGTTCCTGGAATTGAACGGCAATGTCGTCACCCCGCCGCTAAGCGATGGCGCCCTGCCCGGCATCATGCGTGCGGAGGTGCTGAAAGCGGGTGCCGTGGAGCAGCCGATTCTGCCGGCAGACATCGCGCGGGCCCGGGAGATTTTCATCACCACCAGCCTCGGCATCCGCTCCGTGGACGAGGTGGAGGGCCGGCCGCTCGGGGACTTTGCGATCGCCGCACGGATGCGCGCGGCGATCGGCTGACGGGTCCCTAGCCGCGCGGGCCGAGCCCGGCAGGGCGGCGCGGCGGAAGGGGAACATCCGCCGCCATCTCGGCGTCGGCCTCGCCCTGTGCCGAGGCCGCTTCCGCGCCCGGCTTCGGCTCTGGCCGGGCGGCGGCAACCAGCGTCGGGGGCTCGGACAGCTTCCATTTGCAGAGCCGGATACCGAGCCGCCGCTCGGCGAGGTCCATATGGACATGATCCTCGTGATATCCGTCCGACCCGTTGCCGAGGACGGTCGTGAACCGCGCGCACACGGACGCCTTCATCACCGTCTGGAACTCCAGCGGCATCTGCCGCCCCTTCACGGTCAGGGCACGCCCGTCCGCAAGGACGAAACCGTAAGTGTCAAACGCATTGCCCTGGCCGTGCTCGCTGATCTTTGCCCCGCTGCGGCGATTGCGGGGCCGGCAGGAGTAGGAGTCCGCGACCCGGACCGTCTCAAGCCGGGTGCCCATGGCAGCGACGGCAGGCCCGATATCCTCCCGAATCCATGCGGCCACCGCTGCAACCATCTCGCACCGCATGGTTGCCGGCGGCGAGAGGGTGGCGAGGTTGCCATCCGCAAGCCGCACGGCCGAAATGCGGACAGGCACCGGCAGTCCGCAGCCACCTTTTGGCGCGATGGGGGGGGCACGTTCGGCGACGATGGTTTTTTCGGCCACCAGCCCGGCGCAGAGCGGCGGCAATTCACCGGCGGCGAGCGCCTCCTGACGGTCCGGCCGGGGCGGGGCGGCGCCGGGCGGAGCGGCGGGCGGCGGCGTGCCCGCCTGAGCGGCCGGCCCTTCCTCTTCCACATCCTCTTCGTCAACGGGATCGCCCAGATCCATGGGGCGAGAGGGGGGAATGGGCACGTCGGCGCGCGGCAGTTTCCGCGCTGCGGGTGCGGGCGGACGCGGCCCGGACTGCGCCGCCGTCTCCTGCGCACCCAACAGGGGCGCGAAGATCAGGGCTGCAAGCCAAAGCCGGGATTGCAGTGCTGAGCGCGGGCGGGCCGGGCCGACCAAAGGCGACAGGAGGGGGGCGACGGTTCCAGTGCGCATCCGAACGATCTTAAAGCGAGGCGCCGGCGGAGGAAACCCTCCGGCACCGGACCGCCCGAGACAGGGATTGAAGTCGTCACCGCTCTCGGTATTGATGCGTGCGGCGGCCGCATTCCGTGGCCAGCGGGTGCTGACCTCATGCGCGGCCTCAAGGCCATCCTGTTCGACAAGGACGGCACGCTCGTCCATTTCGACCGCACCTGGGGGCCTGCCGCCGGGGCGGTGATGCGGGCGCTTGCGGGCGATGATGCCGCCGCCCTGCGCCGGCTGGAAGAGGTCAGCCATTACCTGCCCGATGAGGAGCGCTTCCTCTTCACCTCCCCGCTGGTGGCCGGCTCCTCCGCCCATTACGGCCCGCTTTGGGCTCTGGCGCTGCGACAGGAGGCGAGCGACGCCTTCCTGTCGCGCATTGACCAGCTGTTCAGCGAGGAAGGTCTGCGACACCTCACCCCGGTCGGTCAGCCGCGCCGGGTTCTGGCAGATCTGAAGGCAGCGGGCCTGCACATCGGCATCGTCACCAATGATGCGGAGGACAATGCCCGGCTCCAGTCCGACGCGCTCGATCTCACTCCCCTGCTTGATGCTGTGATCGGGTATGATTCCGGCTTCGGCTCGAAGCCGGATCCCGGCATGGTCACGGCGTTCTGCCGCCGCTTCCAACTGTCGGCCGCCGAGGTGGCGGTCGTCGGCGACAGCGCCCACGACCTGTCCGCCGCCCGCGCGGCCGGCAGCCGCTTCATTCTCGTGCGCACCGGGCCGGCGCCGGTGGACGCCATGATGGACGCGGCCGACCTCGTGGTGGATTCCATCGACGACCTGACGCCCGCCTTGTTCGGCCTCGCCCCTGCAGGGGAGGCCCCCCGGTGCTGATGAAGCGCACGCTCTATGTGGAGGAGCGCACCTCGCGGCTGGCGGTGTGGAGTCTGCGGCTTGTGCTGTTCTCGCTGCCGGTGGTGATCCTCGCCGGAGCGCTGTACCGCATGGATTATCTCGGCTTCCAGCCCGCCGTCGCCACCCTCGTGGTCGGGCTTGGCGTCGCGCTGGTTGGCGGGGTGCTTGCGGTGGCTGCCTGCGTCAGCATCTGGGAGAGCGGATGGCGCGGCCTCGGCAAGGCCGTTGGCGCCTTATTCATCACCCTCATCCTGCTGGCCGGACCCGCCGCCGTTCTGGCGCGCGGGGTGATGCTGCCGCCGCTGGCGGACATTTCCACCGACACCGACGATCCGCCCCGGTTTCGCGCCATGGGGTTTGCGCGGCCCAGTGCCGCCAATTCGCTGCTGCCGCCGGAGCCGGAGGCCGTCGCCCTCCAGCGCGGCGCGTATCCGGCCATCAAGCCCATGGATCTTGATGCGACGCCGGAAGAAGCCTTCAACGCGCTCCTGGCCCTGGTGCGCAAGCACAAATGGCGCATTCTCGATGCCGTGCCCCCGCGCGGCGGCGTGCGGGACGGGCAGATCGAGGCCGTCGCGACCACGCCCCTCATCGGCTTCCGCAGTGATGTCGTCATCCGCGTGCGGGCGACGCAGAAGGGCGCCCGCGTGGATATCCGCTCGGCCTCCCGCTATGGCGGCCATGATCTCGGCGAGAATGCCTGGCGCATCTCCGGCCTGATGGCCGAGCTGCAGGCCGAGCGCCGCAAGAAGCAATGAGCCTCAGCGCGCGATCTGGTAGCGCCCGTCCATCGCCGCCTCGCCATCGGTGACGACGAGCCCGCGCGCGGCGAGATGCTCCAGATGGGCGAGAACGGTGAGCGAGGCCGCGCCCACCAGCCGCGGGTCGAGGCCGATATAGATGCCCCGCACCAGGTCCGCGATGGTGTCCGCCCGCTCCAGCCCGCGCAGGATCGCCGCTTCCCGCGCGCGCCGATGGGCCAGATAGTCACGCACGAAGGCGGGCGCGTCTGTGACGGCCGGCCCGTGGCCGGGCAGGTAGACCCGCTCGGTGCGTGCCGCCAGCTTCTCGAGCGAGGCGACATAGTCTCCCATCGAGCCGTCAGGCGGCGCGACGATGGAGGTGGCCCAGCCCATCACATGGTCGCCGGAAAACAGTACGTCCGTGCCATCAACGGCAAAGGCCACATGGTTCGCGCAATGCCCCGGCGTGGTGACGGCGCGCAGCGCCCAGCCGTCTCCCTCCACCACATCGCCGTCCGCAACCGTGAGGTCCGGCCGGAACGCCATGTCGCCGCTCGCATCCAGCGGGTTGACCTCGCCGATGCGCAGGGGCCGGGCGGGCCGGTGCGGCCCCTCCCCCACGCTCACCGCGCCGGTCGCTGCGGCGACTGCTGCCGCCGCCGGAGAATGGTCGCGATGGGTATGGGTGATGAAGATATGGGTGACGGTTTCGCCGCGCACCGCATCCAGCAACGCGGCCACATGGGCGGGATCGTCCGGGCCGGGATCGATGATGGCCACCTTGCCCCGCCCGATGACGTAGGAGCACGTACCCGTGAATGTGAAAGGGGACGGATTGGGTGCAAGAATGCGGCGGACATTGGGCGCCGCCTCCTCCACCCGGCCGGGAGGGGTCTCGAAGGTCCGGTTGAAGGAAATCTCGTCGCTCATCTTGCCTTGCCTCGTCGCGCCCGAACGCCGCAGAATCCGCTGGAACACCCCTTTTGCACGGGGCGTTTGCCAAGGTTCAAGATGCGCGATGCGCGCGGGCGGGGCGAACGTGTCGCGCATCGTCTGACCGCGACCGCCCGGGACTGAAAAAACGCGCGACAGATCAAGGTGTAACGGCTAGGTAATGAACACTCATTCAGGGAGATACGTCGTGAAGGTCACAGGTTCCGTCCTCCTGCTTCTGGCCCTCGCCGGGCCGTCCGTCGCACTGGCGCAGGACTTTCCCAATACGCTGAACATGACCTGCACCGAAGCGCAGGCTCTCGTGAACAGCCAGGGCTCGGTGACGCTCAGCACCGGTCCGAACGTGTTCAACCGTTATGTAAAGGATGAAGCCTCATGCGCCGGCGGTCAGCAGACCAAGCCGGCCTGGGTGCAAACCCGCGACCAGCAGCAGTGCTCGGTGGGCTCCACCTGCGTTGATCCCAACAATGAAGGCGGCGGCCGCTGAGAGCGGGAATGCGCATGACACAGATGTATCGTAACGGCCTGCGCCGGGTCTCCATGGCCATCCTGCTGGGTGCCGGCCTGTTCGCCACGGGCGGGCAGGCGCTGGCGCAGGCGGGCATGCCGGACACCCGCAAGATGAGTTGCGCCGACGTGCGCGCCCTCGTCGCGAAGCGCGGCGCGGTCCTGCTCGCCACGGGGCCGAACACGTTCGACCGCTATGTCCGGGACAACAGCTTCTGCTCCTATCCGGATCAGGTGGACCCGCAATGGGTGCCGACGCTCGACGGCTCGTGCAATGTGGGCGGCGGACGGTGCTGGGACCCGTCCATCTTGTACGGCAACCGCTGACGGCGCGGCGCCGTCCCGCTCGGGACGGCGCCCGTTACCGTGGCAGGTCAGAAGCCCCGCGCCTTGAGCGAGGCGGCCACATCTTCAAGAGCGCCGGGATCGTCGATGGTGGCCGGCGCGGTCCAGGGATCAGCGTCGGCGATCTTCTTCATGGTGCCGCGCAGGATCTTGCCCGAACGGGTCTTGGGCAGGCGCGGCACGGTGATGGCGATCTTGAACGCCGCGACGGGGCCGATCCGCTCGCGCACCAGCGACACCAGTTCCGCCTCGATGACCTCCGGCGCCCGCCGGTCTCCCGCCTTCAGCACGACGAAGCCGCAGGGCACCTCGCCCTTCAGCGCGTCCTTGATGCCGATGACGGCGCACTCCGCCACGTCCGGATGGGAGGAGAGCACCTCCTCCATGCCGCCGGTGGAGAGGCGATGGCCGGCCACATTGATGATGTCGTCGGTGCGGCCCATGACGAACACATAGCCGTCCTCATCCACGAAGCCGGCATCGGACGTCTTGTAGAAGCCGGGGAAGTCCGCGAGATAGGAGTCGTGGAACCGCTGGTCCTGCTTCCACAGCGTCGGCAGGCAGCCGGGAGGAAGCGGCAGCCGGATGACGATGGAGCCCATGGTTCCCGCCGCCACAGGCTTTGCCGCCTCGTCCACCACCTGCAGGTCATAGCCCGGCATGGGCACCGTGGGTGAGCCCGGCTTGAAGGGCAGCAGGCCGAGGCCGACCGGATTTCCGGCAATGGCCCAGCCGGTTTCCGTCTGCCACCAGTGGTCCACCACCGGCACCCCGAGCCGCTCGCGCGCCCACTCCACCGTGTCGGGATCGGCCCGCTCGCCGGCGAGAAACAGGGTGCGGAAGCAGGAGAGGTCGCGCCCCTTCAGGTGGGTGGTTTCAGGGTCTTCCTTCTTGATGGCGCGCAAGGCCGTCGGCGCGGTGAACAGCGCCACCGCCTTGTGCTCCTCGATCACCCGCCAGAAGGCGCCGGGATCGGGCGTGCCCACCGGCTTGCCCTCATAGATGATGGAGGTCGCGCCCAGCAGCAGCGGTCCGTAGACGATGTAGGAATGGCCGACGACCCAGCCGATGTCCGAGGCGCACCAGAACACCTCGCCCGGCTTGACGCCATAGAGGTTTTCCATGCTCCAGCGCAGCGCCACCAGATAGCCGCCGGTATCGCGCACCACGCCCTTGGGCAGGCCCGTGGTGCCGGAGGTGTAGAGGATATAGAGCGGGTCGGTTGCGGCCATGGGCGCGCATTCGGCGCCGCGAAAGGCGGCAAGGGTCTCGGCGCGCAGCTCCGCCCAGTCATGGTCGCGCCCCTCCAGCATGGACGCGGTGAGCTGGGGGCGCTGGAGGATGATGCACGCTGCGGGCTTGGCCACGGCCATCTGGATGGCGAGGTCCAGCAGGGGCTTGTAGGGCACCACGCGGCTGGTTTCGATGCCGCAGGAGGCGGCCAGGATCACCTTCGGCGCCGCATCATCGATGCGGGCGGCCAGCTCCTTGGCGGCAAACCCGCCGAACACGACGGAATGGACGGCACCGATGCGCGCGCAGGCGAGCATGGTGGCCACCGCCTCCGGCACCATGGGCATGTAGATGACCACCCGGTCACCCTTTTCGACTCCCAGCGCCTGAAGCATGGCCCCGATGGTGCGCACCTCGTTCAGGAGGTCCGAATAGGTCCAGGTGCGCCGGGTGTCGGTGACGGGGCTGTCGAAAATCAGTGCGGGCTGGTCGCCCCGCCCCGTCTCCACGTGCCGGTCCACCGCATTGAAGCAGGCATTGCACACGCCATCCGTGAACCAGCGTCCATAGACGCCGGCCTGCCCATCGAAGATGGTGGCCGGCGGCGTGGTCCAGTCGATATCCTTGGCGGCCGCGCTCCAGAACGCTTCCGGGTCGCGCCGCCACGCGCCATAGACATCGGCATAACGGCTCGCGCTGCGCTCCAGCATGGCAGTCTTCTCCCTCATGGTCGGCTCTGGCGGGCGCGGCCTTGTGGCCGTGCGCCGGGCTTCTTGGTCTTTGGCGGACAGTGTTCGCCCTTTTGTCCTCCGATCAAGACGCACTTGCCGGTGCGGGACAAGTCCGAATGACTGCTTAAGACCAAAGGAGGTAACGGGTGTATTGCGCGCCAACGAATCCCTCGGCTAGGGTCCCGCTCAACACGCGTGGCAAACGCGCAATGCAAACATGTGAGGGGACGCCGAATGCCCGGCATTTATGATCAGGATCTGGACCGCAATGCCGCCAACCACCAGCCCCTGACGCCGCTCGGCTTCCTTGAGCGCACGGCGGCAATCTTCCCGGACCATTCCGCCGTGGTGCACGGCGCCGTGCGGCGCTCCTACCGCGACCTCTATGCCCGCTCCCGTCGTCTCGCCTCGGCGCTGGAAAAGGCCGGCATCGGCACCGGCGACACCGTGGCCGTCATGCTGCCCAACATCCCCGCCATGGTCGAGGCGCATTATGGCGTGCCCATGTGCGGCGCGGTGCTGAACGCGCTCAACACCCGGCTTGATGCCGCGATTCTCGCCTTCATCCTCGACCACGGGGAAGCCAAGGTGCTGATTACGGACCGCGAATTCTCGCCGGTCATCAAGGCCGCCCTGGCCATCTGCACCCGCAAGCTTCTGGTCATCGACCATGACGATCCCGAGTATTCCGGCGCCGGCGAGCGGATCGGGCGCATGGAGTATGAGGAATTCATCGCCGGCGGCGATCCGGACTATGCCTGGCGTATGCCCTCGGACGAATGGAACGCTATCGCGCTCAACTACACGTCCGGCACCACGGGTGATCCCAAGGGGGTGGTCTACCACCATCGCGGCGCGCATCTGCTGGCGCATGACAATGTGCTGACCTGCGGCATGGGCCGGCACCCGGTCTATCTGTGGACCTTGCCCATGTTCCACTGCAATGGCTGGTGCTTTCCCTGGACGGTCTGCGCGGTGGCGGGAACCCATGTCTGCCTGCGGCAGGTGCGGGCCAAGCCCATCTTCGATGCCATCGCGGACATCGGCGTCACCCACATGTGCGGCGCGCCCATCGTCATGTCCGCGCTGCTGAATGCCGCCGAGGCGGACAAGCGACCCCTGCCCCGCACCGTGGAGTTCATCACCGCTGCCGCGCCGCCCCCGGCCGCCGTGCTCGCGGCGATGCAGGAAGCGGGCTTCAACGTGACCCATGTCTATGGACTGACGGAGGTCTACGGGCCGGCGGTGGTGAATGAGTGGAACAGCGCGTGGGATGCGCTGCCGGCGGCCGAGCGGGCCGAGAAGAAATCCCGCCAGGGCGTGCGCTATGGCGCGCTGGAAGCCCTCGACGTGCTGGACCCGGACACGATGGAGCCGGTGCCCGCCGATGGCGAGACCATGGGCGAGGTGATGTTCCGGGGCAATGTGGTGATGAAGGGATATCTCAAGAATCCCAGGGCCACCGAGGCCGCCTTTGCGGGCGGATGGTTCCACTCCGGCGACCTCGGCGTGAAGCACCCCGACGGCTATATCCAGCTCAAGGACCGCTCAAAGGACATCATCATCTCCGGGGGCGAGAACATTTCCTCCATCGAGGTGGAAGACGCGCTCTACAAGCACCCGGCGGTCGCTGCGGCCGCCGTTGTGGCCCGTCCCGATGACAAATGGGGCGAGACCCCGCTCGCGGTCATCGAACTGAAGCCCGGCACCACTGCCACGGCGGAAGAACTGATGGCCCATTGCCGCGCCAACCTCGCGCACTTCAAGTGCCCGCGCCATTTCATCTTCGACGAGATTCCGAAGACCTCCACCGGCAAGATCCAGAAGTTCAAACTGCGGGAAATGGCACGCAGCGTTTGAGAAATTGATTTCACCCCGCGCGTCACCCCGCGCGGGGTGAAAGTAAAACGCGCGCCGCCCGCTTTGGTGCACCAATGCAGGCGGCGCGCGAAAGATAAAAAACCAAGCACCTAAATAGACACAAAACGACCAATTATACGCATGCTTATGTGACCAGTAAAAAGTTATTAGATATTTTTAATATCCATTTATTTTGATTACCCCTTGAATAGTTTCCGAATATCATTCGTATTTTGCCGCTTTATTTATAGACTATTCTGTATTTTATTTTTGTAATTCCGATTTAATTTAATCTGATACAGAATATCACCTTATCATTATTTGTTTCTGCACTGCAGCTTGCAAGCTTGAGGAAAGCCACCCCTGCTTGAAACACGGTTGGGTCATCAAATTTCGATGACCATGCAAACGTTTTTCCGCAGTTGGGGGCAGCTTTCCATGTCTTACAAAAATCTCCCACTCGCCTGGAAGGTCGCAAGCCTTCTCATCGTTCTCGGGCTCGTAAGCTTGGGAGGGGCGCTTTATTCTGCGTCAGAGACCCTGCAAACCGACGCCGACTATTCCGGGCTTCTCAATGGCGAAGCCAAGGCCCAGGTCGCGATGGCACGGGCCAACCGGCGGATGATCGACGAACTTGCCAGCATTTATCTCACCATCGCCGCCACGAACGACACAATGCTGAAGCAGGCCGAAGGTGACCGACGCGAGGCGTTGCAATTCTTCCAGGGTAACATCAAGGAAGCGGCTGGCTTCGCTCCGGCGTACGCCGACGGAATCCGTGCCGTCCAGACCGGTTTCGAGTCGGTATTGCAAAAAGACTGTGCCCCGGCCATCCAGCTCGGCTCCACGACCACTGACACGGCGAGCACCGCCAAGGCGCTCGGACTGCTGCTCCAGACCTGCGAGCCGGCCATTCGCAGCCTGTCCGCCTCATTGCGCGACCTCACGACGGCGATCGAAAGA
>NCCY01000358.1 GCA_002279855.1 Rhizobiales bacterium 12-68-15 | reverse complement strand
GCCTTCGTCTCCCGCGCCACCATCGGCCAGCAGGATTTTCCCTGCGCGCCGGAGCGGGCGGAGGTGCTGTATGACGCCGCGCTGCCGCCGCAGCCGGTTCCGGTGGCCGCGGCACGGGCGCATTACGGCCTCGACCCCGAGGCCGTCGTGTTCGGCATGGCCGCGCGCATCCATCCCCAGAAGGATCATGAGAGCCTGATCCGGGCGGCGGCGCGGGTGAAGGCGGATCATCCGGGCCTTCGCTTCCTCATGGTGGGCGACACTACCGGCGAAGCGGTGCACCGGGACCAGTTCGTCCGTCTTGAGGCCCTGATGCGCGAGACAGGCACCCGCGATCTGTTCGTCTTTCCCGGTTTCGAGGGCGAGATGGCGCGCTTCTACGCCGCCATCGATGTGTGCCTGCTGGCGAGCCACACCGAGGGGTTCCCCCTCGGCATCCTGGAGGCCATGGGCGCGGGGCTGCCGGTGGTGGCCTCCGATGTGGGCGGTGTCAGCGAGGCCGTGGAGGCGGGCGTCACCGGCTTCCTGGCCGCAGACCGGGACGTTGACGCCTTCGCCGCCGCCATCGGCCAGCTGGCGGGGGATGGCGGCCTGCGCACGCGCATGGGCGCGGCCGGGCGCCAGCGGGCGGAAACCCGCTTCGGCCCCGAGCGGTTCGCCCGCGAAGCCTGCGCCTTTGCCGCGCGCATGATCGGCCCGCCGCAATGAGTCTTGCCACCCCCGTCTCCCGCCTGCTGTCGCGGGTGCCCGCCTTGTGGACCTCCGGTCCGCTGCGCGAGAGCCTGTTCTATGCGCTCGGCCTCATCGCCACCCGCGCCGTCAGCCTGCTCATGCTGCCGGTCAACACCCATTTCCTGTCGGTCAGCGATTATGGCCGGCTGGAAGTGCTGCTGGCGCTGGCGGATGTGGGCGCGGTGGTGTTCGGCCTCGCCCTGCCCACCACCCTCAGCCGGTTCGTGGGCGCGGTGGAGGCGTGGGACGAGCGGCGCAAGGTGTGCGCCCACGTGTTTGCAGTCGCCATCCTCACCTCCGGCCTGCTGGCTGTCGTCGGGTTTGCGGCGGCGGGGGAGATCGCGCGGCTGCTGCCCGGCGATCCCGATGCGCTGGAGGTGCGGCTGCTGGTGGGCACACTTTCCATGGAGGGCATTCTGGGGGTCGGCCTCACCTGGCTGCGCATCCGGGGCGCGGCCGGCACCTTCTTCACCCTGTCCATCGGCCGCGCCGTCCTGTTCGCCAGCCTGTCGGCCACGCTGCTGGTGATGGGTTACGGCCTGAAGGGCGTGCTCGCCGCCGGCGCGACCGCCGCGCTGGCGCAGGGGCTCGCCTGTTCGCTGGTGGTGCTGCGCGAGACCGGGGTGCGGCTGAAGGGCATCGAATGGGGGCCGTTCACCCTGTTCTCCGGCCCGCTTCTGCTGTCGGCCCTGGCCATGTTCGCGCTCGGAAGCCTCGACCGCTGGTTCCTCGCCGATGCGGTGGGCACGGCGGAACTCGGCATTTACGGCGTGGCGGTGCGGCTCGGAGCCATGACCGCGGTGCTGCTCCAGCCGTTCCACATGTGGTGGTTTCCCAAGCGCTTCATCGTGCTGAACGAGCCGTTCGGCGTACCGCGCAGCGCCCATGTGGTGGGCATCGGGCTGGTCATCATCATGGTGAGCGCCATGGCGGTGTCACTGGGCGGCCCGCTGGTGCTGGAACTGATGACCCCGCCGGCCTATCACCCGGCGATCTATCTCATCCCGTGGATCGCGCTCATCTACGGGGTGCAGGAAAATTCCGCCCTACGGCGTCGCGGGGGCCATTGCGGCGACGCTGACGGCGCAGGTGGCGCGCACCATTCTCGTCCATGTGGTGTCGCAATATTACAAGCGCCTGCCCTATGATTTCGGGCGCCTGGGCCTCGTGCTCGCGGTGGCTGCCGCGTCCACCGCCGTCTGCTTCCTGTTCCTGAAGGGCGCGTGGATCTTTGCCGGGGGGGTGGTGGCGGTGCCCCTGACCGCCGCCACCGCCTATGCCCTTGGCCTGCTCTCCCCCTATCGCCCGCCGGCACAGGATGAGGCCGGCTGAGGCCGACTGCCGAGAGGCCAAGGGCTCAGTCGAGCTGTTCCACGACGCCGATGAAGGGCAGTTGCCGGAAGGCGTGGGCCACATCCATGCCATAGCCCACGACGAAATAATCCGGGCATTCAAAGCCGATGAAGTCCGCGTCGATCTGAACCGCACGCTTGCCGGGCTTCTCCAGCAGCACGCAGACCAGCACGCGCCGTGCGCCGCGCGCGGCCAGAAGGTCCTTCGCAAACGCCAGCGTGCGGCCGGATTCCAGAATGTCGTCCACCAGCAGCACGTCGCGGCCGCGCACTTCGCTTTGCACGTCCCGCAGGATGTCCACCTGCCCGGATGAGACAGTTGCATCACGATACGAGGACAGATGCAGGAATTCCATTTCCGGGGTCTGGCCGGAGGCATGGAGGGCGCGGATCAGGTCCGCAGCGAACACGAACGATCCCTTGAGCACCGCGATGACCAGCAGATTCTCCGGGGCGGCCGCGCTGATTTCGCTGGCGAGCTCCCGGTTGCGGGCGGCGATGCGGTTCTCGTCGAACAGGACCTTGACCGGCGGAAGGGACATCATTCCTCTCTGAGTTGGCCCTGCCAGAATGGCCTGCCGCCGTCGCGCCGTCCAGCGCGGCCCGGTCCGGCCTCCGGGGCCGGTTAACCTCCCGTTTACCATGTCGCTGTTCAAACCGCGCAACAGGGGCCTCCAGACGCACCACCGGTGCCCGTGCGCGGGCGTTGCGGGGTTATGCTGGCGCCATGCGCGCCGGGATGGGGATAGGCCTTATGCTGGAACGGGCGCGGCCCGGTGATTCGCCCGGCCGGCGGGCGACGGTTCGGAAGGTGACGCGGTGGTCCGCTTCGAGAATGTCGGCCTGAGATATGGCATGGGGCCGGAGGTGCTGAAGGACGTGACCTTCAGCATCCAGCCGAACTCGTTCCAGTTCCTGACCGGCCCCTCGGGTGCGGGCAAGACCACGCTCATGCGCCTGCTGTTCCTGCAGCTGAAGCCCACGCGCGGCCTCATCACCCTGTTCGGCCGCGACGTGTCCTCGCTCGATCCCGACGAGGTGGCGGTCATCCGCCGCCGCATCGGCATCGTGTTCCAGGATTTTCGCCTGCTGGACCATCTCACCACCTTCGAGAATGTCGCCCTGCCGCTGCGCATCCTCGGCAAGGAGGAATCCAGCTACCGCGCCGAAGTGTCGGAAATCCTGCACTGGGTGGGATTGGGGGACCGGATGCATGTGCTGCCGCCGGTGCTCTCCGGTGGCGAGAAGCAGCGCGCGGCGATCGCCCGCGCCCTGATCGGGCGGCCCGAATTCCTGCTGGCGGACGAGCCCACCGGCAATGTGGACCCGACACTGGCGCGGCGCCTGCTGCGCCTGTTCATCGAACTGAACAAGTCGGGGACCTCGGTGCTGCTCGCCACCCACGACATCGCCCTGATGGACCAGTTCGACGCCCGCCGCCTCGTGATCTCGGATGGACGGCTCTATGTCTATGACTGAGACCCCGCCCGACCTCAGCGCCGAAGGCCGCCGCCCGGCCCGGCAGCGCGGGCTCACCCCCATCGTGCCCCGCGCCACGGTGGCGGGCCGCGCGCTGGTGGCGGTGGTGGCCATCATGACGTTCCTTGCCGGCATCACCGTGGGCACTGCCGGTGCCCCGCATCATCGTCTTGCGGCTCGACGCCTCGTCGCCCCCGGACCTCGTGCGGCTCAAGCGGGTGCTGACCGACCGCATCCCGACGGCCACCCTTGACGATCATCGCGCCTGGTCGCGCCGCCTCGGCGCCATGGCGGAAGGGGTGCTGGTGGCCGGCCTCGGCCTGCTGGCCCTGGTGACCTCCGCCACCATCCTCTCCGTGGTGTTCGCCACCCGCGCCGCGGTGGCCACCAACCGGACGGTGGTGGAGGTGCTGCATTTCGTCGGCGCGCGGGACGGCTTCATCGCCGCCCAGTTCCAGCGCCATTTCCTGAAAGTGGGCGCGCAGGGGGGCGCCATCGGCGGTGGCGCTGCGGCCCTGCTGTTCCTTGCGGTCAGCTTCCTTCCGGGCCTTGCCACCGGCATGGAGCCGGATGCCCCATCTGTGCTCACCTGGCTTCAGCCCGGCCTGTGGGGCTATGCCGGCATCCTGCTGGCGGTGCTGCTCGCCTCCGGCGTCACCGCTCTGACCTCTCGCATCACGGTTTACCGGACGCTGCGGATGATCCAATAGGCTGTGGCATCATGTAGTTGCCCCCCGCGCCGGCGGACGGGCGGCGAGGCAGGCGGGGCGTATTTTCCTCGTCACCGCCTCAATCGGACGGCATTGTGACCCCATGAGTGTATCGGCGGGAGCCCCGGGGCCGGCAGAGACCGGCCCGAACAGAGACGGCAGCCCGGCGCGGGCGGCCCGGCCGAGCCGGGTGCGTGGCGTGCTGCGCACCCTTGCGGTTGCCGCCCTTGTCCTGACGGTTGGCACCGGGCTCGCCTTCCTCGCCGGCTTTGCCGCTTTCACCGCACGCATCTCCAGTCACGAGCCCGCCACCCCCCGAGCGGCCGATGCCATCGTGGTTCTGACGGGCGGCGCTTCGCGGGTTGCTGATGGCATCCAGCTTCTCGCCGAGGGGCGGGGACGGCGGATGCTGATTTCCGGCGTCAATCGCTCCACCTCGGCGGAGGAGTTGCGGCGCACCCTGCCGAGCGGGGAGGCGCTGCTCGATTGCTGCGTCGATCTCGGCCGCAAGGCGCTCAACACCTGGGGCAATGCCATCGAGGTGGCGGAATGGGCGCGGGCGCGCCACTTCCGCTCCCTGCTGGTGGTGACCTCCACCTGGCACATGCCGCG
>NCCY01000357.1 GCA_002279855.1 Rhizobiales bacterium 12-68-15 | reverse complement strand
CGAGGCTTGCCCGAAGCTGACCCGGCAAAGCGATGTTATGCACGTCATCCACAGTTTGGGCGCACAGGCACGAGACTCTCGAAGACCCCTTGACCGATGACGATCAGCACCGATCTGCCCCCCTCACCGCCGCGCGAACAGCTTTTCCACGTCGGCCAGCGAGAGGGAGACGAAGGTGGGGCGGCCGTGGTTGCATTCGCCGGAATTGGGCGTGGCTTCCATCTCGCGCAGCAGGGCGTTCATTTCTTCCACCCGCAGGCGGCGCCCGGCGCGGACCGAGCCGTGGCAGGCCATGGTGGCGGCCACATGTAGCAGGCGCCGTTCCAGCGGCAGGGCATCGTCCCATTCGGCGGCATGCTCGGCCACATCGCGCACGAGGCGGGACACGTCGGCGTCCTTCAGCAGCGCCGGCACCTCGCGCACCAGAACGGCCCCGTGGCCGAACGCTTCGATGACCAGCCCGAGCCGCGCGAGGTCGCCGGCCCGCTCCGCCAGCCGGTCCGCCTCGGCGGGGTCGAGATCCACCACCGCCGGCACGAGAAGGCCCTGGCGGGCGATGCCGTCCCGCTCCAGAGCGGTCTTCAGGCGCTCATAGACCAGCCGCTCATGGGCGGCATGCTGGTCCACCAGAACGAGGCCGTTGCGGGTCTGGGCAAGGATATAGGTCTCGTGAAGCTGCGCCCGGGCCGCACCGAGCGGGCGATCCAGATCGAGAGCGGACGGCGCGGCCTCGCCTGCCCGCGCATCGGCGGAGGGGGCGCCGAGATCGAAGCCGGCCTGCGCGCCGCGCGCGAACGCCGGCAGGTGGAAGCCGTCATCCGCCCCGTCGTCAAGCGACAGCGGGCGCGCGGGCGACTCGCGCCAGTCATGGAAGCCGGCCGGCACCGATTCGGCAGGGCGATAGGAGAAGGGCCGCGCGGCAGGCGCCGGAAGGCGTCCCTCCCCGCCTTCGGGTCGGGCGAGGGCGACGAGACGGTCGGCGATGGTGGCGGCCGTGCGGGGCATGCGGGCGGCCAGCGCATCGGTGAGGGTGCGCACGATCAGCGCGCGCACATTGCCGCCGTCGCGAAAGCGCACCTCGGTCTTGGCGGGATGGACATTCACATCCACCTCGCGCGGGTCCAGCGTCAGGAACAGGGCCAGCAGCGGGTGGCGGTCGGACGGCAGGAGATCCGCATAGGCGGCGCGCACCGCGCCGATCAGCACCTTGTCACGCACCGGGCGGCCGTTCACGAACAGATACTGGGAGAGGGAATTGGCCTTGGAGAAGGTGGGCAGGCCGGCAAGGCCCGAGAGATGTACCCCGCCGCGCTCGCCGTCCACGGGAATGAGGTTGCGCCCCGCCTCTGCCCCCAGCACATCGGCGATGCGGCGGGCACGCCCCCCTGCATCCGGGCCATGGGCGGGATAGGTGACCGGGCCGCGCTCCTCGTGCACCAGGGTGAAGGCCACATCGGGCCGCGCCAGTGCGAGGCGGCGCACCACATCCAGCGCCGCCATGCCCTCGGCGCGGTCGGATTTCAGGAATTTGAGCCGGGCGGGCGTCGCGAAGAACAGGTCGCGCACCTCCACCCGCGTGCCACCGCCCAGCGCTGCCGGGCGCGGGGCGGAGAGGATGCCGCCCTCCACCCGGATCTCGAAGGCGTGCGGCGCCCCCTTGGGCCGGCTGGAGATGGAGAGCCGCGCCACGGAGCCGATGGAGGGCAGCGCCTCCCCCCGGAAGCCGAGGGTGGATATGGCGAGCAGGTCGTCATCGGGCAGCTTCGATGTGGCGTGACGCTCCACCGCCAGCGCGAGATCGTCCGGCCCCATGCCACGGCCGTCGTCGGACACGCGGATGAGCCGGCGCCCGCCGCCATCCACAACCACCTCGATGGCTGAAGCGCCCGCATCGAGCGCATTCTCCACCAGCTCCTTCACCACGGCAGCCGGCCGCTCCACCACCTCGCCGGCGGCGATGCGGTCGATCAGGACGGGGGGCAGGCGGCGGATGTGCATGGCGCGACTCGGCTGAAACAGCGCGCAGTATAGGGGGCGGGCATCACGACGCCACGCCGGGGCAAATTCCGGTCGTCGCGCCCCTCCCCTGTGCTGCCGACACATTTTGATACAAAGCCGATCTTCGCTTGATCGGTTGCCAGAGCGCAGTCATGGACATCATTTAAATCAAGAGGATGGATTGGATGCCGACGCGGAAACCGACTGCGCCCTTTTGCGCCGGAGGATGGATTGGATGCCGACGCGGAAACCGACTGCGCCCTTTTGCGCCGCCCGCGTGACCCCTGTGGTCACTTCTGACCGGATGTCCCCTGCGGCCACCGCTGATCGGAAGCGGGCCTGGAAGACTCCCGTGTGCCATCGGGTGATCGTGCAAAATGTGACACTTGTAAGCGACGGCGGCGGGTTAGACGCTTTTTCCGGGCCCTCCTGAAGCGGGACACGGCGGGCGGGTGCGCGCAGACCTGTCCCTGCGTGCGCGCCGTGCCCTGAAACGCCTGTCGGCCAGCCCAGCGCCGCAACGCGCATCATCCTGACGCAGCCTTCTGCCTGTGGAGCGCCGGCGCACGGAACACCAACATGGCAGGTGGTGAGTGAGGAACAGCCGCGCCCGGAGACGGCCGGACTGTTCCAGAGCCTCCGTGTACACATTTTGGGCGGACGCCGGTGTCCGCTTGCCCCGCGCGCGCACCCTCTTGCGAATGGCAGTATCCATGCCAAGCCCATCTTGGGATAAAGCTTGTGCCGAATACGCCAGGGCGCGAAGACGGTTCGCCGTAGGCCACTCGCCCCCTTAGTCAGTTACAAGGTCACCGCAAAGTGTGGGCAGCGCCTCGCTGCAGCAACGTCACAATCGCAATGACACTGGGCGACACCAACTCGGGCACGTCAGACGGACGCACCTACGTTTCCTGAGGCGCTCGGATGGGGAGTGGCGCCGCCTGAGCAGCGGCAGCCGCCGAGCCCTCCCTCAGCCCCCCGCCGTCTTCTGCCGGTG
>NCCY01000356.1 GCA_002279855.1 Rhizobiales bacterium 12-68-15 | reverse complement strand
GACCTCGTGGTTCCCGACCGCAGCCGCACCCTGAAGCAGGGGGCCATTGCCCCCTGGGCGAAAAGCACCTCGCCTTATTACGGCCAGACGCTGAACGCCCTCGCCAAGCATTACGGATTCAAGCTGACCACGCCGTTCGCGGACCTGCCGGAGAAGGCGCGGGAGGTCATCCTCTATGGCTCGGGCGAAGAGCAGATCACCTTTGCCTATGATGACGGCCTGCGCGCCTACGAGACCACGAAGACCTTCGAGGGCATCGTGCGCAATCTGGACCGGCGCTGGCGCGAGACCGACAGCGACTGGGCGCGCGAGGAGATCTCGAAGTATTTCTCGACTGTTCCCTGTGCCGTCTGTCACGGCTTCCGGCTGAAGCCGGAGGCGCTGGCGGTGAAGGTCGCCACGCGGCATATCGGCGAGGTGAGCGAATTGTCCGTGCGCGATGCCGCCGAATGGTTCGAGACCCTGCCCGCAGCCCTCAGTGCCAAGCAGAACGAGATCGCCGCGCGCATCCTGAAGGAGATTCGCGATCGGCTGCGCTTCCTGATGGATGTGGGGCTCGACTATCTGACCCTCGCGCGGGCGTCGGGCACCTTGTCAGGCGGAGAAAGCCAGCGCATCCGGCTCGCCTCGCAGATCGGCTCCGGCCTTTCCGGCGTGCTCTATGTGCTGGACGAACCCTCCATCGGCCTGCACCAGCGGGATAATGCGCGTCTGCTGGAGACGCTGAAGCGGCTGCGCGACCTCGGCAATACGGTGATCGTGGTGGAGCATGACGAGGATGCCATCCTCGCCGCCGATCACGTGGTGGATGTGGGGCCCGGCGCGGGTGTCCATGGCGGGCGCATCGTGGCGCAGGGAACACCGGCGGAGATCCTGGCCAATCCCGCGTCGCTCACCGGCAGATATCTCACCGGAGAGCTTTCGGTGGGCGTTCCGGCACGGCGCAAGCCGAACCCCAAGCGCATGCTGAAGATCAGCGGCGCGCGCGGCAACAATCTGAAGAACGTTTCGGCGGAGATCCCGCTCGGCGTGTTCACCTGCGTCACCGGGGTCTCGGGCGGTGGCAAGTCCACCCTGCTGATCGACACCCTCTACAAGGCCGTGGCGCGGCGGCTGAACAATGCCAGCGAGGCCCCTGCCCCGTTCGACAAGCTGGAAGGGCTGGAGCATCTCGACAAGGTCATCGATATCGACCAGTCGCCCATTGGCCGCACGCCCCGGTCCAATCCGGCCACCTATACGGGCGCGTTCACGCCCATCCGTGAGTGGTTCGCCGGCCTGCCGGAGGCCAAGGCCCGTGGCTATGGTCCGGGGCGTTTCTCCTTCAATGTGAAGGGAGGGCGCTGCGAAGCCTGCCAGGGTGATGGCGTCATCAAGATCGAGATGCACTTCCTGCCGGACGTCTACGTCACCTGCGACGTCTGCAAGGGCAAGCGCTACAATCGCGAGACGCTGGAAGTGGCGTTCAAGGACAAGTCCATCGCCGACGTGCTGGACATGACGGTGGATGAGGGCGCCGCCTTCTTCAAGGCGGTGCCTGCGGTTCGTGACAAGCTGGAGACGCTCTCGCGGGTGGGGCTCGGCTATATAAAGGTGGGTCAGCAGGCGAACACGCTCTCGGGCGGCGAGGCGCAGCGCGTGAAGCTCGCCAAGGAACTCGCCAAGCGCGCGACCGGACGCACTCTCTATATTCTAGACGAGCCCACCACCGGCCTGCATTTCCACGACGTGGCGAAGCTGCTGGAAGTGCTGCACGAACTTGTGGAGCAGGGAAACACGGTGGCGGTGATCGAGCACAATCTGGAGGTCATCAAGACCGCCGACTGGGTGATCGATCTCGGTCCCGAGGGTGGCAATGGCGGCGGCGAGATTGTTGCGAGCGGGCCGCCGGAAGAGATTGCCGCCTCCACGCGGTCCCATACTGGCAGCTTCCTTGCCGAAGTTCTGGCCCGGCGCCCGCAGCCGGCGCGGGGACGCCGTCGCTCTGCGGCGGAGTAAAACCCGGGCGGGGATGCTCTGGCGGCGAAGGCACGCCGCCGTTCATTCGGGTTCTCCGGGGCCGGTCTCCTGCGCCATGCGTCCATGACGGCCTCCGGGGGGAGGCTGACGGCGCGGAGCGTTGTCCGCATGTTCGCGACCTGGCAGCCAAATAGCTCGCCTGTCGCGTCTGGCTGCATGTGGATCGCGCTGAACCGGAAGGGGCCAGTGCCCGATCGCGGACGACACCGGTCATGCCCAAGTTTGCATCACGCATGGGCATTGTGCAGCGCGCAAGGGC
>NCCY01000073.1 GCA_002279855.1 Rhizobiales bacterium 12-68-15 | reverse complement strand
TGGATCAGCACGGCCGCCACGGAGGAATCCACGCCGCCGGAGAGGGCGCAGAGCACCCGTTCCGTGCCGACCTGCTCGCGGATCTTGCGGATCATCTCGGCGCGGTAGGCGGACATGGTCCAGTCGGACTTCAGACCGACGATCTTGTGCACGAAGTTGGAGAGCAGCTTTGCGCCATCCGGGGTGTGCACCACTTCCGGGTGGAACATGGTGGTGTAATAGCGCCGGGCCTCGTCGGCGGCGACCGCGAAGGGGGCGTTCTCGGAGGTCGCCAGAACCGCAAAGCCTGCGGGCAGCTCGGTCACCCGGTCGCCATGGCTCATCCACACCGGGTAGCGCCCGCCCGGCGCCCAGATGCCCTCGAACAGCGGGCTATCAACCTTGATTTCCACGTCCGCGCGGCCGAACTCGGCGGCATGGCCGCCTTCCACCTTGCCGCCGAGCTGGAGGCACAGGGTCTGCTGGCCGTAGCAGATGCCGAGGATCGGAACGCCGGCATCGAACACCGCCTGCGGGGCGCGGGGGCTTCCCGCATCCGTGACGGACGCAGGTCCGCCGGAAAAGATCACGCCCTTCGGCTTCAGGCGCGCGAAGGCCTCGTCCGCATTCTGGAACGGGTGGATCTCGCAATACACACCCTGCTCGCGCACGCGGCGCGCGATGAGCTGCGTCACCTGGCTGCCAAAGTCGATGATGAGCACGGTGTCATGCATGGGAAAGGGCCTTCCGGTCGGCGGTGGCCCCTCCTTTAGCGGCAAAGTCTCGATTCCAAAAGCCGGCGCGCATCCGCACGGGCGCAGGGCGCCCATGCGGAAGGCGAGGGCCAGATGGCCAGTGATCAGCCGGCGCGCGCGAGGATGCTGATGAAGAACCCGTCCGTGCCAGTGCTGCGCGGGGTCAGCAGCAGGCCTTCGGTGGTGGTGCGGCCGGCCTCCTTCAGCGCGAGGCCCGGTGTGCCCAGCGCCAGAACGGTCTCTGCGGCGGGGATGACCGAGAAGTCGGGATGACGGTCCACGAAGGCGCGGATCTGCGCGCCATTCTCCGCATCCAGCAGCGAGCAGGTGACATAAGCCAGCCGTCCGCCGGGCCGCACGAAGCGCGCGGCATCCGTCAGGATCTCGGCCTGCGCGGCGAGGCGCTCCTTGAGGGAGCCGGGGCGCATGCGCCATTTGGCATCGGGATTCCGGCGCCACGTTCCGGTGCCGCTGCAGGGAGCATCGACCAGAACGAGGTCCATGCGGCCTTCCAGATCACCGAGCACATCTGCCTTGCCGCGCGGCGCGCGCACCTGCGCGTTGCGCACATGGGCGCGCTGGAGGCGTTCGTGGATCGGCTTCAGCCGGCGGATGTCGGCATCGTGGGCATAAAGCTGGCCCTTGTTGTCCATCAGCGCGGCCAGTTCCAGCGTCTTGCCGCCGGCGCCGGCGCACAGGTCCAGCACCTGGCTGCCGGGAACGGGCGCGGCGAGAATGGCGGCGATCTGCGAGCCTTCGTCCTGCACTTCGAGCAGGCCCTTCACGAAGGCCGGCTCGGCCGTGATGGGCGGCGACTTGCCGTCTGCGTCGAGGTCGATGCGCAGCGCGAGCGGCGACCAGCGGCCGGGGCGCGGGGCGAGATGGGCGATCTCAGCGGCGGCCTCTTCGGGAGAGCCGGCGAGGGTGTTGACGCGCAGGTCCACCGGCGCGCGGGCGGCGAGCGCGCGGCCCTCTTCGGCCCGTGCCTCTCCAAACAAGGCCGAGAATTCCGGCTCCAGCCATTCGGGATAATCGCCCTTCACCCAGTCGGGGGCGGCGGAGAGGTCCGGCGCCGCGAGGCGGGCGCGCTCGTCCGCCGAAAGCGGGGCGGGCGCGAAGCGGGCGCCATCGGCGAGGTGCGAGATGGCGTCAACGTCCAGACCGCGCATGACGGCGAGCATGCCGAGCACGAGGGCGCGCGGCTCCTCGCTGCCCATCACATAGGCGGCGGAAGCGCGCCGGCGCAGGGTGTCATAGACGAGGCCGGCCAGGGCCGCGCGATCACCGGAGCCGGCGAAGCGGTGGGTCTGGCCCCATTCCTTCAGGCTCTCGGCCGCAGGGCGGCGCTTGGTGGCGATGTCGGCGAGGATCTCGATGGCGGCCGAAAGGCGCGCGGCAGGGGTCATGGCGTTGGTGTCACAGGTCGGAGAAGCCCGGCCTCCGCCTGTGCGGCGAGGGCGTCGAGGGCGAAGGCGAGCTTTTCATCGACCAGGTGCAGATAATCTGCCCAGTCGCGATAGCCGGTGAGTTCGGTCTGCCCGTCGGTAATTCCGCGCAGGCCGATGAGGTGGGCGCCGAAACGCTGCGCGGCGCGCAGCACGGCGAACGTCTCCATGTCCACCATGTCCGCCGCGATGGCGTCATAAGCCGGCCCCGAGATGATGGCACCGCCGGTCGAGAGCGAGGCGGTTGCCAGCCCGTCGATGCGATAGGGCAGGGGGATGGAGACGGGATGATCCGTAAAGGGCGTGCGCCCTTTTTCGAAGCCGAGCGGTGAGGCGTCCATGTCGCGATAGGAGACGCGCTCCACCTGATAGACGGCGGCATGGTCAAGGCTGCGGGAGCCCGCCGATCCGAGATTGACGACGATGTCCGGTGTCGCGCCGGAGTGGCGCAGCACCGCAAGCGCGGCCGCCGTGTGGGCGGCGGCCTCCACCGGACCCACGCCGCAGATGAGCGGATCGATGCGCTGTTTCAGGTGCGGCCCGTATTCGGCGGGCGTCGCCATGACGAACAGCAAGCGCAGCCCGCCCACCGAGCGGATATGGCGGTGCGGATCATCCATGGCGTGTCACCTTCAGCATGCCCCGTTCCTCGGCTGGCGAAGGGGCGCTGTCAATGCCCATGGGGACCTGCAACGCCCCCATGCCGGCAGCGCATGCCGGATGCGGCTTGCCCTCAGATGTTCAGCAGGATCGAGAGGGCGAAGAGAACCCACATGATCAGCAGGACGATGACACCGACCAGATAGGCGGGAAAGCGGAGTTTGAGGTCGTTGGAGGTGACGTGCACGAACGCATGCACATAGCGGGAGACAACGAAGACCCAGGCCAGGATGACGAAGATCAGGTCCGCCTTGCGCGTGAACAGGGCGAGAGCGGTCAGTGTGTAGAACAGCACCGGCAGCTCGAACTGGTTGGTGAAGGCATTTGCCACCTGCCGGCATCGGGCGGGAAAGGCGCGCGGGTCGAGCAACCCGTCCGGGCCGACCTCGCCGCGCTTCACTGCCGAAAGGCGCATCGGCCCCAGCATGAAGAGGAGGATGAAAGCGAGGGCCACAAGGGCGAACAGGGGGGAAAGGACGGCGGCGACGGACATGAAGGCCTCACAGGTCAGACTGTACCGTAGGAACCTTGAGCATGGGTACGCGTTCCCTTCGCCGGTTGGATCATCCACAGGCAAGCATCACAATGGCCGTCTCTTCCCTCACCTCCTCGCCCTCGCCGGAGGATGGACGCGCCCCGCGCCCCTTCTTCACCCGCTTCTCGCAACAGGTGGCAAAATTTGCCGGAAAGCCGGTGACGTTCTTCGCGGCGGCGATGGTCATCGTTGTCTGGGGCGCCTCCGGTCCGTTCTTCGGGTTCAACGATACGTGGCAGCTTGTCATCAACACCTCGACCACCATCGTCACCTTCCTGATGGTGTTCCTGATCCAGAACAGCCAGAACCGCGACACCGCCGCGCTCCAGATCAAGCTGGACGAACTGATCGCGCGCACCGATGGCCCGCGCAACGTGTTGCTGGACCTTGAGGACCTGGACGAGGAAACGCTGGACAGGCTGCGTGCCGACTATGCCCGGCTGGCGGATCTTGCGCGCGGCGAGGCAGGGGAGGGGGCCGCGACCTCCCCACCGGAGCGCACCATCCAGGAAATCTGCCGCCCGGGCGAACCCTGCGTGGACGCCATGAAGGCCACGGACCGGCGGGAGGGTCACGCGGTCGGGACCTGACCGGCGCAACCAAGCGCCTGATCATGGGTGACCGCCTGCGCGCGCCGATACCTTGCGGGGCGCTGCGGGGACGTATAGGCGTGCGGCATCTTCAGCTTGCCGGAGGACACGCCATGCCGCTGTTTTCGCTCGACGGACACGCCCCGGAACTTCCCGGCCCGGATCAGTATTGGGTGGCGCCCACCGCCATGGTCATCGGCAAGGTGGTTCTGAAGCCGGAAGCCAGCATCTGGTTCGGCTCCGTCCTGCGCGGCGACAACGAAGAGATCGTGATCGGAGAGGGGACCAATATTCAGGAAAATTGCGTCCTTCATACCGATCCTGGCTTCCCCATGACGCTGGGCACCAATGTCACGGTCGGCCATATGGCCATCCTTCACGGCTGCACGGTCGGCGACAACAGCCTGATCGGAATGGGCGCGACCGTGCTGAACGGCGCGAAGATCGGCCGCAACTGCCTGGTGGGCAGCAATGCGCTGGTCACGGAAGGCAAGGAGTTTCCGGACAATTCGCTGATCGTGGGCGCGCCCGCCAAGGTCATCCGTGTGCTGGACGAGGCCTCTGCGGAACGCATTCGCCAGACCGCATTGCGCTATCAGGCCAACTGGAAGCGGTTTGCCGCCGGCATGAAGCCGGTCGGCTGAGCAGCAGGATTGCGGCGGGAGCTTAGCGCCCGCCGCCGACCACCGGCGGAGAGCGGCCTTCGCCCAGCGAGACCCACAGTGCAGGGTCGCCCTGCGACTGGCGCTTCACAAAGCGGTAGCCGGTGTCCTGCCAGGGCAGGATGTCGGTCGCCTGATTGTCCAGCACGAGATCGCCCCGGTCGGTGACGACCGTGAGGACGGCATGGCCGTCGCCATCGCGGTCACGCACCACGGTGATGAGAAGGACCGAGGCGGGCCAGCCGCGCTCGATCAGCGCCTTGCGCTTGGCGAGGACGTAATCCTCACAGTCGCCCTTGCCATCCACCGGATAGGACCAGCGTTCGGTTTCGCCGAAATGCTCCATGTCGGTCAGCGGCTCCACCGCCTCGTTGATCGAGCGGTTCACCTTTTCAAGATCCGCCATATGGACGCGGTCGAGAGCGACCTCGAAAGCCATCTCGCCCTTGGCGACGCAATCCTGACCGTGTTCGGCACAGAAGCGGACATAGCCGATGGGCGGGTTCGTGCCACCCACGGCGGTGAGGTGCGCCGGCAGGGCGGCGCCGGAAAGGGTCGGGGCAAGCGATGCAGTCCGGGTCTCGCCGGCGGCAACGCACACCGGGCCTGCGAGCAGCAGGGCCAGGGACAGAAGCATGCGGATCGGGAGCGGCATGGCGATGATCGGGGTTCGGTTAACAATTCGATAATGCCCGATGATCGCCGCAATTGCGCCGTCAACCTTTCCTTAACCTTAATGGGCACTAACCCTGTGTCATGCGCACAACAGGCTGTCGGTAAGCGGTTCCCGCGGGCATCGGTTCTGCCTGAGACTTGAGCGTTGACGCGCTTTTGCCTTGCCTGCCCTTCGTCGTGCGCCTATGTGCGACGTGTGCAAGATCGCGATGCCTTCCGCCCCATGCCCTCCCGGCAGCCCATCCTGAACGTGCCTGCCGTGGTGGTCGGGCTGGTGGCGGTCATGGCCGTCATCGAGGCCGCGCGCAGCGTGCTGAGCGATGCCGCCAACATCGAGATCCTCGCCCTCTTCGCCTTCATTCCCGCGCGCTATGACGGGGCCGCCGATTTTGTCCTTCCCGGCGGTCTGGGCGCCGAGATCTGGACAACGGTGACGTATGCCCTCCTGCATGGCGGCTGGCTTCATCTCGCCATGAATGCTGTCTGGCTGCTGGCCTTCGGAACGCCGGTAGCGCGGCGGTTTGGTACCGTGCGCTTCCTCGCGTTCTGCGGCGTCACCGCCATTGCGGGGGCTGCGGCGCATTACCTTTCGTTTCCCGGCGAGATGGTACCCATGGTCGGCGCTTCGGCGGTGGTTTCCGGCACCATGGCAGCGGCTGTGCGGTTTGCCTTCACCGCCGGCGGGCCGCTGGCGCCCATGGGTCATGCCCGCATGGTGCACGGGCCGGCGGCCTCTCTGGTGGAGGCATTCCGGGAGCCGCGCGTGCTGGTGTTCGTGGCTGTGTGGGTCGGGCTGAACCTGCTGTTCGGTGTCGGCATCTCCCCGCCCGGCGCGGAAGGGGCGGAAGTGGCCTGGCAGGCCCATATGGGCGGTTTCTTCGCCGGCCTGCTGCTGTTTTCGCTGTTCGATCCGCCCCGCCCCGTGGCGGATGCATCGTTCCGGTTCTGACGAGCCTCATTCACGGTTGCACTTGCGGCTCGCCGGGTGGATCATCTCCCAACGGAACGGCATGCTGCGCCTGACGCCAAACCTGCAGCATGGTTCCCGAGTGACCCGTCCGTCCCCCGGTACGGGCATGGGCGCTCCAAGGCAAAAAACGCCGAGGCGCATGGAGATTTCGATCCCTCGCCCCGGCCCATTGGGAGCGGAGAGAGAGCCATGAGCGTGCGCCTTCTGTTGCAACGCAAGAGCGGGGACATCGTTACCATTTCCCCGCAAGCCTCGCTGAACGAGGCGGTCGCCTGCCTTGCCGAACACCGCATCGGCGCGGTCATGGCACTGTCTGCTGCCGGCCAGTTGGAAGGCATCCTCTCCGAGCGCGACGTGGTGCGGATCCTGGCGGAGAAGGGGCCGGACATCCTCACAAGCCCGGTGTCCTCAGTCATGACCCGCGCCGTCGTCACCTGCACGCCCGACGAGGCCATTCCCGTCATCATGGAGCGCATGACGCGCGGACGCTTCCGGCATGTGCCGGTGGTGGAGGCCGGCAAGATCATCGGCATCATCTCCATCGGCGACGTGGTGAAGCACCGCGTGGAGGAGATGGAGCGCGAGAGTGCCGAACTGCGCGATTACATCATGACCGCCTGAGCCTGCGTGCCGCCGGCAAGGCCGGGGCAGGGACGCTACTTCAGGACGGAGATGGCGGAGAGGATGTCTTCGACGACGCGCTCCGCCGCCTCGCGTCCCGCCTCCACGGCCTCGCGGGCGCGGTGGAAGTCGAACAGGCCGATCTTGCCGAGCTTGGGGGCGATCATCACGTCTGGCGGGTCGCCGGCAAGGCGGGCGCGCGCGATGCGGTCCTGCATCACGTTGAAGGCATCGATCATGACGCCTGAAATGGCGCGGGGGGCGCCGGGTTCTGCCGGCTCGACGGCAGCACGCCACAGCCGGTCAGGACGCAGCATGGCCGCGAGGCCGGGACGCACCTTTGCGACAGTCTCGGCCGGATCGAGCAGCGGCCCGCCCTGATCCTGGATCACGGTGCCGCGTCCGAACACCTCCGAGTTCAGATTGACCGCGATCACCAGCATGCCGCCGAACGCGCGCGCCATGGAGACCGGAATGGGATTGACCAGCGCGCCATCCATCAGCCAGCGCCCGCCAACCTTGTGCGGGGTGAAGATGCCGGGAAGGCTGTAGGAGGCCTGGATGGCATCGGCGAGGCTGCCGCGCGTCAGCCAGATTTCGTGGCCGGTGCCGAATTCGGTGGCGATGGTGCCGAAGGTGACGGGAAGGCGCTCCACCTCAAGCCCCGCCAGTTCCATCTGGAGCCGGTCCGACAGGCGCTTGCCGCTGATCAGCCCCGGGGCTGCAAAGGCGGGATCGATGTAGCGCAGGATGCCGCGCTTGGTGAGGTGCAGCGCCCAGTCTTCAAAGGCGTCCAGCTTTCCCGCCGCCCACATGCCGCCCACCACCGCGCCGATGGAGGTGCCGGCCACCATGGTCGGGCGGATGCCGTGCTTCTCAAGCACCCGCAGGACGCCGATATGGGCCAGCCCGCGTGCCGCCCCGCCGCCGAGTGCGAGCGCGACGGCCGGTCTCGGAGCAGTCATCGCGGGGGCGGGCAGGCCGGCCTCGCTTACGGTGTGACCGGAAACCGGCGCGGCATCGGCGGCACTCGCCGCCCTTCCGAAGAAGGGAAAACCCTGCAACATAAACGCCTCCGCGCCACTCTTCGCCCGGCCCCCGTCTTCGCGCCCGCAGCAATGCGAACTTGAACATGTTTGATGACGGAAGCGTGGCTGGCGACTTCAACTGCAAACTTAGCCGTCAATCATGACGCGAAGCTTGTGTCGCCGCCGCGATCTTTGCGGAGAACGGGTGGTCTCAGCCTTTGGCCCCGTAGACCTTGGCGGGATCGAAGCGCGGCGCGTCGCCGGTGAAGACGAGGCCCGCCTGCGCTGCCGCTCCGCCGATGGGGATGCTGCGATAGAAGCAGGAGCGCCGGCCCGTGTGGCAGGCGGCGCCGGTGCCGCCCATCTCGACCTTGAGCATCACGGCGTCCTGGTCGCAGTCCACCAGCAGGTCCACCACCTTCTGGGTGTGGCCGGAGCTTTCGCCCTTCTTCCAAAGCGCCTTGCGCGAGCGGCTGTAATAGTGGGCCTCGCCGGTCTCGATGGTCCGCGCAAGCGCTTCCGCATTCATGTGGGCGAGCATCAGCACCTCGTTGGTGGTGGCATCCACCGCGATGGCCGTGACAAGGCCGCCGGCATCGAACCGGGGGGTGAGGCGCGTGCCTTCCTCGAGCTCGTGGGTGTCGGCGGCGGTGCCGAATGGGCTGGGGCTGGTCATGGCAATGTCCGGCTGGCGCAAAGGGCGCAAAAAAGAAGGGCGACCGCTCAGGAGCGGCCGCGAACCATGGTGATGAAGCGGACCTGTTCCGCAGGATCGTTGCGGAACGCGCCGGTGAACTGGCTGGTGATGGTGGTGACACCCGGCTTGGAGATGCCGCGCATGGACATGCACATATGCTCCGCCTCGATCATCACGGCCACGCCACGCGGCTTCAGAACGTCGTCCAGCGCCCGCACGATCTGCGAGGTGAGGTGCTCCTGCGTCTGGAGACGGCGCGCATACGCGTCCACCACGCGGGCGATCTTGGAGAGGCCCACCACCCGCTCGACGGGGAAGTAAGCCACATGCGCCTTGCCCACGAACGGCACCATGTGGTGTTCGCAGTGGGAGAAGAACGGAATGTTGTGCAGCAGAACAAAGTCGTCGAACGTGCCGATCTCGCCGAAGGTGCGTCCGAGGATCTCCTCGGCATCGTGGCCATAGCCGCCATAGAGTTCGTCATAGGCGCGGATCACGCGGCGGGGCGTATCCTGCAAACCTTCGCGGCCGGTATCTTCGCCGATATAGGCCAGCAGTGTGCGCACCGCCTCTTCCGCTTCCTCGCGGCTCGGGCGTGAGACTTGCGCATCGTTGGCCGCCGGCAGCCCGGCAGGCCTTGCATCCATCAGACTCTTCACAACCGCGTCCATGACCAACTCCGTTCGACCCGCCTTCGGGAGGCGGGGAGTGTCACCGGTGTCGCCGTGGCCGTGCGCGTTCAACTGACCCGTCCGCGCGGATTGCGCAGTGTCCGTCTCGCCGTCCGTCACCTGCCGCTAGCCTCAAAGCAAACATCCCCGGCGGTCTCTTCCACCGCCGGGGTAGCGCCCTATATAAGTGGCACGGCACACCGCCGCAAATGCATGTTTTGCCGGGCTCCACACCACCTGACGCATGGTTGCGGGGTGGTTCTGGGCCACGGACGGGCCGGCCATGATCAACGAAGTCTACAATTCCCGCATTCTCGCCTTCGCCGCCGACATTCCGCGCCTCGGCCGTCTGGCGGCACCGGATGCCACCGCGACCGCCCATTCCCGGCTGTGCGGCTCCACTGTGACGGTGGATCTGGCGCTTGATGGCGATACCGTGCGCGACTTTGCCCACGAGGTCCGCGCCTGCGCGCTGGGTCAGGCGTCTTCCTCCATCATGGCGCGTCTCGCGGTCGGCTCCAGCACGCAAGAGTTGCGGGAGGTGCGCGAGGCGGTGCGCAAGATGCTGAAGGAAAACGGCCCGGCTCCGTCCGGCCGATGGGCCGAGCTGGAAGTGCTGGAGCCAGTGCGCGACTACAAGGCCCGCCATGCGTCCACCTTGCTCACCTTCGACGCGGTGGTGGACGCCATCGACCAGATCGAAGCGCGCCGCGCCGCCGCCCCGCAGGCCGCGCAGGGTTGAGCCGGCGTCACTTCGCCGTTGCGGGGGCCTCGGCCTGCGTCGGCACGATCGAAGGTGAAGGCAAGGCGGGCAGGGCGTCCTGCGGCAAGGGCGGCAGGTTCAGAAGCGACCGCACCTCGGCGCGCGCCGCCTTCAAATCGTCCTGAAAGGCAGGGTTGCGCATCATCATCGCCACCATGGCAACGGCGGACAGGGCGAGCAGGATGGCGGTGCCCATGCCGAAGGCGGCGTGGCCGGACGGGTAGGAGTAGGTGTCCTCTGGCGGCACCACGAGCTTGATCTGCGGGAACTGCACATAGGGCCGCAGGCGCTGCCACTTCGCCTTGGCCGGCAGGAAGATGGCGGCGGAATCAGCGGTCGCCTTGTCGACGAGGGCGTTGGCCTTCGGCGCGCGGGCAGTCGAAAGGTCGGTGCCGACCACCTGAGAGAAGCGCTGGAGCGTGCGCTGGACATCCGCATTGGCCATGGCGACCATTTCAGGAGTGCGCGTCGCCTGAAGGTCGAGCAGGATGCGCAGGTCTTCACGGGTGATCGCCGAATCCGGTGCCGGCGCCGGCGCGAGGATGGCGAGCAGGTCGATGTCGGACGGCCGCACATAAGGATCATCCCCCGCATGCGCCGCAAGTGCGGTGAGGAAGAGAAAGACCAGGGCATATGCCGCGCGGATCATGTGACGAACCCCCCAGTGAGCCGGTTTCGCCTGTCATGGCATCCTTTCCGCCGCTCGGGCAAGGCAAGGCGGAAGCCAGCATGCGGCGGTCGCTGGTGCGTGGTATCGCCCGGCTGCCACGGCTGGTGCTGCGGGTGCCGATCCTGATCTATCGATACACCCTGTCATCCTTCATGGGCCGCCAGTGCCGCTACCTTCCCACCTGCTCCGCCTATGCGGACGAGGCGATCAGCCGCCATGGCGCGTGGGCCGGCGGCTGGATGGCTGCCGCCCGGATCTGCCGCTGCCATCCCTGGGGGGACAGCGGGTTCGATCCGGTGCCGCAGTGCCTGCCTGCGGAAACGCGCTGGTTCCGCCCCTGGCGCTATGGGCGATGGGGAAAACCTAAAGAAGAAAAATCAGAAAATGATATCTAGGATTGTGGTCATTTCCGCACTATGGCACCGTCCTTCCATGGTATCGATGCGGGATGCTTTGGGAGCAACCGAATGAATATGCGTGAGCTCGTGGTCGCCCTGGCCCTTTCGGTGGGGGGGCTGGCGGGCCTTTCGGCAGCCGGTCTTGCGGCGCCCGTGGGGCCCGATGGCGATGCCTTCTATGTGCCGCCGGCGCCCTTGCCCGCTGGTGCGAAAGGCTCGGTCGTCTGGACCCGCCCGTTCGCCGGCACCATGGCGCTGCCCAGCGCTGCGCGGAACCTCCTGGTGCTCTATCTGTCGGAAGATCCCTCCGGCAAGCCGGTGGCGGTCTCCGGCACCGTGGCGGTGCCCAAGGGCGAACCGCCCGCCGGGGGATGGCCTGTGATCACCTGGACGCATGGCACCATCGGCCTTGCCGCCATCTGTGCGCCCTCGCGGGACACGGCGACCGGGCCGGAGCATGCTTATGTCGCCGATATCCAGCGCCTGCTCGACAAGGCGGTGGCTGCCGGCTACGCGGTGGTCGCGACCGATTATCAGGGGCTTGGCGTGGACGTGTTCCAGCCCTTCTTTCAGGGCGTGCCGAATGCGAAGAACGTGCTCGACATGATCCGCGCCGCGCGGCAGATCGAGCCGCGCATCGGCACCACCTATGCCGTCATGGGCCATAGCCAGGGCGGCCAGGCGGACCTGTTCACGGCAGCCATCGGGCCCACCTATGCGCCGGAGTTCCGGCTGGTGGGCAATGTGGCGATGGCGCCCGGCTCCAACATCAAGGGGCGTCTCGATGCGGTCATCGATTCCGCAAAAGCGGAGCTGGCGGTGCCCTATGTGCTCTACGTGCTCACCTCCTATGCCCATGTAGACGCGCGCATCGACCTGTCCCGCATCCTGACGCAGGAGGCGCGCGCCCATCTGCCGGACCTCTACAAGGGGTGCATGACGGCCGCGCTGACGCAGGGGTACTGGTCCACGGCCATCGCCCGCGACCAGTTCCAGTCCAAACCGGACCTTGCCGCTTTCCTCGAAATGGGCGCCCGCAACGAGCCGGGAGCGCTGGCCATTTCTGTTCCGACCCTCATCCTCCAGGGCACCGGCGACCAGACGGTGCGCCCGCCGGACACGGACATGCTGGCGCGTGATCTCTGCGCGAAGGACACCCCGCTCACCTACAAGGTCTTTCCCGGACAGAGCCATGACGGTGTCATGGATGCTGGCGCGGCCGATGCGCTCGGCTTCATCGCGGACCGTTTCGCCGGCAGGCCGGCCGCCAGCAATTGCGGTGCGCTTCCAAGTTCCACTGAAAAGTGAGGCCTGACGCAGTCCGGGGCTAAAACCGCCCCGGACTGTCCTTAAAGCAGCCCCGGACGGCAACCGGGCTGCTTTACGCACGGGGCGTGGCGTCCTAAAGGAGCCCCGTCACCAAACGCCTACCTGCGTGGTGCGCAGGAGTGGGCAGGAGAAATGCCATGATCCATCTGACTTTCCCCGACGGCGCCGTGCGCGAGTATGCCGAGGGAACCTCCGGCGCGGATATCGCCGCCGCCATCTCCAAATCCCTGGCCAAGAAGGCCGTTGCCGTCACGCTGGACGGCGCGCTCGCGGACCTCGCCGAGCCGATCACCGGCGATGCGCGCATCGAGATCGTCACCCGCGACGACCCGCGCGCCCTCGAACTCATCCGCCACGACGCCGCCCATGTGCTGGCGGAAGCGGTGCAGGCGCTCTATCCCGGCACGCAGGTCACCATCGGGCCGGTGATCGAGAACGGATTCTATTACGACTTCGCCCGCAACGAGCCGTTCACCACCGACGATCTGCCCAAGATCGAGGCGAAGATGCGCGAGATCATCGCGAAGGACCGCCCCTTCACCCGGGAGATCTGGTCGCGCGACGAGGCAAAGCGCGTGTTCGCCGAGAAGGGCGAGGCGTTCAAGGTGGAACTGGTGGATGCCATTCCCGAAGGCCAGGACCTGAAGATCTACAAGCAGGGCGAATGGTTCGACCTCTGCCGTGGCCCTCACATGCCCTCCACCGGAAAGGTGGGCACCGCCTTCAAGCTCATGAAGGTGGCCGGCGCCTATTGGCGTGGCGATAGCAACAATCCCATGCTGACACGCATCTACGGCACGGCCTGGCATGACCAGGCCGCGCTCGATGCCTATCTCCACCGGCTGGAGGAAGCCGAGAAGCGCGACCATCGCCGTCTCGGCCGGGAGATGGACCTGTTTCACTTCCAGGAGGAGGGGCCGGGCACGGTGTTCTGGCACCCCAAGGGCTGGCGCCTGTTCCAGAGCCTCGTCTCCTATATGCGCCGCCGGCTGAAGGCGGACTATGACGAGGTGAACGCGCCGCAGGTGCTGGACAAGTCCCTGTGGGAGACCTCCGGCCACTGGGGCTGGTACAAGGAGAACATGTTCAAGGTGCAGTCGGCTGGAGAGGATACCGGCGACGAGCGCGTGTTCGCCCTGAAGCCCATGAACTGCCCCGGCCATGTGCAGATCTTCAAGCACGGCCTGAAATCCTATCGCGACCTGCCGCTGCGCCTTGCGGAGTTCGGCGCCGTGCACCGCTACGAGCCCTCCGGCGCGTTGCACGGCCTCATGCGCGTTCGCGGCTTCACCCAGGACGACGCCCACATCTTCTGCACGGAAGAGCAGATGGCAGCCGAGTGCCTGAAGATCAATGACCTGATCCTCTCGACCTATGCCGACTTCGGCTTCGAGAACATCGTGGTGAAGCTCTCCACCCGGCCCGAGAAGCGGGTGGGGTCCGATGCGGTATGGGACCATGCCGAAGAGGTGATGACCCGCGTGCTGGCGCAGATCGAGGAACAGTCCGGCGGCCGCATCAAGACCGGCATCCTGCCGGGCGAGGGCGCCTTCTACGGTCCGAAGTTCGAATACACCCTGTCGGATGCCATCGGCCGCGAGTGGCAGTGCGGCACGACGCAGGTGGACTTCAACCTGCCGGAGCGGTTCGGGGCCTTCTATGTGGACGTGGACGGCAGCAAGAAGACGCCGGTGATGATCCACCGCGCCATTTGCGGCTCCATGGAGCGCTTCACCGGCATCCTCATCGAGCATTTCGCCGGGCATTTCCCGCTCTGGCTCGCGCCGGTCCAGATCGTCTCCACCACCATCACCTCGGAAGCCGACGGCTATGCGGCCGAAGTGGCGGCGGCGGCGCGCGCGCTCGACCTGCGGGTGGACCTCGATCTTCGCAACGAGAAGATCAACTACAAGGTGCGCGAGCATTCCCTCGCGAAGGTGCCGGTCATCCTGGTGGCGGGCCGCAAGGAAGCGGCGGAGCGCACCGTCTCCATGCGCCGCCTCGGCTCCAGCGACCAGACCGTCCTGCCGCTCGGCGAGGCGCTGGCGCTGCTTTCGGCGGAAGCCACGCCGCCTGACCTGAAGCGCGCACGCGCGTGACCCTCTGGCCGGACGCCTGACCGGGCGTCCGGCCATGAAGCTGAGGCGAGAGACGTTCGTGATGGAAACAGGCCGCGATCTGAGGCTGGGCGGGCGGAGCAACTCCCGCGGCGGATTTCGGGCTGGCCCGGCTCTGGCCGGTGGGCATAAGCCTTAGGCGACGCCTACTTCACCACCACCTGGATATCCTGGTCCTGTCCCGCTTCCACCTTGAACTCGCGATTGAAGGTGCGCCCGTCATGGCGGGCGAAGGCGACGTAGTCGCCTTCGGTCAGCACGAATTGCGGAAACGCGCCGATGGATTCTTTGATGGTGTCGCCCCCGGGCGTGGTCACCGTCCACTGGGTATCCGCCAGCGGTTCTCCGCCGGTGATCTTCACCAGCTTCAGCGTGATCTGAGCCGCGCGGTGGTGGACAGTGGCGTCGGTAAGCTTGCCGGGCTGCACGGTCACATCGGCGCGCACGACGGCATTGGCATCGCCATAGGTTGAGACCACGTGATAGGTGCCCTCCGGCAGCAGCACCACCTCGCCGGCATTGGCGCCCCGATAATAGGGCTGGGTGGAGGTGCGGCCCTGCAGGAACGACCCCTCGAAGATGTCGAAGCTGACCTTCTGCCCGGGAATGGGGCGGTTCTCCACGTCCGCGCCGAGCCGTAGCCCGCCGGCCGGCAGCACGAATGCCTCGCGGCGGGAGACCGCGCCCAGCACCACGCGCTGGGCGGTGGTGGCGAAGCCGTAGCTCACATGGATGACGTAGCCGCCGGGATTGAGAAAGAAGACCGGGAAGGGCTCCGCGCTCTCTGCCACCAGTGGAAAGGCGCCCGAAGCTTCCGGCGTGTCCGCGAATACCCGCCAGGTAAGGCCGCGCGGAACCGGCGCCCCGTCTGCCCCGAAGCGGGCATAGGCGCCGAGCGCCACCTTGCCGGCTGGCGGCTGGGGCAGCGTGGCGTGCGGTTCGCGGGCCGACCCCCTGCTGCCGGGTGGCGGTGCGAAATTGTCCAGCGGCATCGCGGGCGCGCCGGGCAAGGTCAAACCCTGCGCCTGCACCGGGAGGGTGAGCAGCGCGAGGCCCATCAGGATGGTCGGCACGCGGGACAGGGCACGGGCAGAAGACGGCATGGCCGTCAGGTGCCTCCAAAACGGGGCCGTTTCAAGTCATTCCCGCACCCCTGTCCCGCCTGCGCCGCAGGATTTTCCGGGCGAGCCTTCTGTCACGGGGGGGCGCGTGATAGAGCAGAACCACTTTTGGGAGTTTTGGCGTTGCCCATGACAGATACGCTCGATCTTCTCCTCACCCGCAGGTCCACCCGCATTCTCGACTTCGCGGAGCCGGGACCGACCGCGCAGGAGACCGATACCCTCCTGACCATCGCTGCCCGCGTGCCCGACCATGGAAAGCTGGCGCCGTGGCGTTTCATCCTGCTGGAAGGCGAGGGGCGGGCACGGGCCGGTGCGGCGCTGGCCGCCGTGCTCAAGGAGATGAACCCTGAGGCGGACACACGGCGGATTGCCGACGAGCAGGCCCGCTTCACCCGCGCACCGCTGGTGGTCATCGTGGTGTCCCGCGCCGCGCCGCACGTAAAGATCCCCGAATGGGAACAGGTGCTGTCTTCCGCCGCCTGCGCGCAGAACCTGCTGATCGCTGCCGCCGCCCTCGGCTATGGCGCCACCTGGCTCACCGAATGGGCCGCCTACGAGCCAAAGGCGCGCGCCGCGCTGGGCCTTGCCGAGGACGAACGGATCACCGGCTTCGTCTATATCGGAACCGCGCTCCACAAGCTGGAGGACCGCCCGCGTCCTCCGCTGGAGCAGATTGTCACCCGCTTCTGAGAGGCGTCATGTTCTACGAACCGTCCAAGCGCGATCACGGATTGCCCTTCTCGCCGCTCAAGGCCATCGTGGCTCCGCGCCCGATCGGCTGGATTTCCACCCTCACCGCTGACGGGGTGGCCAATCTCGCGCCTTACTCCTTCTTCAACCTGATTTCGGAAGACCCGGCGCTGGTCATGTTTTCCTCGGTGGGGCGCAAGCACAGCGTGGTGAACGCCGAGGCCACGGGCGAGTTCGTCTGCAATCTCGCCACCGTCGATCTGATCGATGCGGTAAATGCCTCCTCCTCGGCCATCCCGGCGGACAAGAGCGAGTTCGACCATGTCGGCCTCGCCAGCGCGCCCTCGCGGCTCGTGAAAGTGCCCCGCGTGGCGGAAGCGCCCTGCGCGCTCGAATGCGTCTATGTGGAGACGCTGCGCCCGCGCGACCGCAACGGCAACACCATCGACCGGCATGTGGTGATCGGTGAAGTGGTCGGTGTGTATGTGAACGAGGCTTTCATCCGCAATGGTCGGGTGGACACGGCCCTCATGGGTGCGCTGGCCCGCTGCGGCTACATGGATTATGCCGCTGTCGAGGAACTGATCGAGCGGCCGCGTCCGGCCGACTGGCAATGACGGAACGCGCGCCGGCCGCGCTCGGCGCACGCCTCGC
>NCCY01000072.1 GCA_002279855.1 Rhizobiales bacterium 12-68-15 | reverse complement strand
GAGCCGGCCGAACGATTTTATCGGGAGACGCTCGGGCTCGACGTCACCTGCCGGTTTCCCGGCGCGGTGTTCTATTCGTCGGGCGGCTATCACCACCACCTCGCAACCAACATCTGGAACAGCCGCGGGGCGGGCGTGCGCTCCGATCACCTCACGGGGCTGGCCGAAGTGGAAATCCTGAGAAACGCGCAGGGTCAAGGGATGCCGTCAGCCGCCGGGGATGGTGCACAGTTCACAGATCCCTGGGGCACGGTTTTGTCTGTGCGAAACGCCTGACCGCCGGCACCCGGACAGAGGTAGTTGACGTTCTGCCTTGCATGCTGGCGTTAGATGGAAAATACTGTCGAATATGTTTAGAAGTGTTTCCGATCCATGTCTGGAAACGTACGGAAACACAGTTTGGCGCCAGCTTCAGGTCAAATATTCGCTCATCCTTTTATCGGGTTGGGTTGGGCCAATGACCTCCATTTCTTCCATATCTTCGATCGATACCACCTCGTCCGCATCGAACTCATCTTCGGATGTCTCTTCCCAGCTCGCGCGTCTGAAGGCACGCCAGCAGGATCTGGAAAAGCAGCTTGAGGAGGCGAACAGTACCACCTCCTCTTCCAGTTCGTCCTCTTCCAGCACGTCCACGGAAGATCAGGAGGCGACGGTCAAGAAGCTGGAGGAGGAGATCAAGCAGGTAAAGCAGCAGATCGCCGAGCTGAATTCCCGGATGAGTACGGATCAGGCCCAGAAGGCGGGCGGCCCGCCTCCGCCCCCTTCATCCGCGAGCGCCAAGGCGCAGGAAGAACAGGGCAATCCGTATGCCTCGCGCATGCGTGCCGACCTGTCGGTCCTCAGCGAGATCGAGGAATAACCTCCGCCGGACCTGTGCCCGGGAGTGTCGCAACCGCGAACCCGCCCGGGCTCAGGCGCGCGCGTGCCGTGACATGGCTGCCTGCACGGCGTCTTCGAGATGGCCGAGAAGGCGGCCGAACACGGCATCGTCGTCCACCGCCCGCGCCAGGGTGAGGGCCCCCTGGATGCCGCCGACCGTGGCTTCCGCCAGGCCCCGCGCTTCGACAGGCGGCAGTCCGGCGCGGCGCAAGGCTGCGGCGAGCGCGGATATCCATCGGTCGAAATAGGTTTTGATCGCGTCGGCGAACTTGTCTCTCGTTTCGTCGAGTGCGAAGGCGCCCATGAGGCAAATACGGCGGCCGGAGCGGAAATACGCATCGGTCGCCGCCCACATGGCGCCAATGGCGGCGGCCGGCTCTTCTCGTTCGAGTGGTTCGAAGATCTGGGGGATGAACCACCCGTCCACGTGTGCGAGCACGGCCGCCGCCATTTCCTCTTTTCCGTTGGGAAAGAAGTGATACAGGCTGCTTTTGGAGAGGCCGGTCCGCGCGGTAATGGCGCTCATGGACGCGCCGTCATAGCCGAGCGCGCGAAACACCTCCCCCAGCAGCGGGATGACATCCTGCTTTTCGAAGACCGTCCGCGCCATGTCTCACAGCCCGAGGGCGGAGAGGCCGGGATGGTCGTCCGGCCGGCGCCCGAGCGGCCAGTGGAACTTGCGGTCCTCGGGACGGATCGGCTTGTCGTTGATGGAGGCGAAGCGGCGCTCCATCAGCCCGTCATCGGCAAATTCCCAGTTCTCGTTGCCATAGGACCGGAACCAGTTGCCGCTGTCGTCATGCCACTCATAGGCGAAACGCACCGCGATGCGGCTCCCCTCGAACGCCCACAATTCCTTGATCAGGCGGTAATCCAGCTCCCTGGCCCACTTGCGCTTGAGGAAGGCGATGATCGCGTCGCGGCCGACCGGGAATTCGGCCCGGTTCCGCCAGCGGCTGTCGGGCGTATAGACCTTCGAGACCCGCTCCGGATCGCGGCTGTTCCAGCCGTCTTCCGCCAGCCTCACCTTGGCCATGGCTGTTTCGCGGGTGAAGGGGGGCACCAGCGGGGGCAGGGGAACGGAATTGGGCATGACTTCCTCCGGTTTATTGTACCGATCGGTCCACTTTAGCCGGGGCGGTCCAGTGCGCAAGCACAACTGGGTCCAGTTTGATATCGATCGAGCGATCCCACGACGGATCATGAACCGACAACTGGTGAGCGTCCGCTGGAGCGCGAACGGATGATACTTCAGTCTCGCCGGCTAAGGGCAAGGCCAAGGCCCAGCGCAAAGAAGAGAGCGCCCGTCGCACCATCGAGGCTTCGCATCACCGGCGGACGCCGGAGCAACGCTGCGAGGAGACGAAGGGCCCGTGTCAGGCCAAAGAACCAGACGAGGCCAAGGCCGGCATGGACAGCCGAAAAAGCGGTTCCATAGAGCAGCGGCGAGCCTCCGGGTGGGATGAATTGCGGCAGCAGGCTGATATAGAACAGCCCCACCTTCGGATTGAGCAGATTGGTCAGCAGCCCGCGCCAGTACCAGCCGCCAGTTGGACGGGGCGAGGGGTCAGCCCCAGCCGATGGCGCCTGCGGTCGCAGGGCACCGCGGATCAGGCGCAGGCCGAGCCAGCCGAGATAGGCGGCGCCAGCATATTGCAGCACGCGATAGCCGAGTTCCGACACAGCCAGGACGCCGCCGATGCCGAAGGCTGCCATCAGCCCCCAGGCCAGCACCCCGGAGACGATGCCGGCGCCTGCCAATAAGGCGGAGCGCTCGCCCTCAACCGCTGCCGTGCGCAGCACAAGCGCGGTATCTGCCCCCGGCGTGATGGTGAGAAGCGCGGCGGCGAGGAAGAAGGCGGCAAAGGCCGAGGCCGGGTCCATTTGCTGTCTCGCTGTGGCTGCAAGGTGGATATGCCGGCGCCGAGCTTTCCGCGCAAGCGGCGTTGGAGAAGCGCCAAGGTGCAGGATCAGGGCGAGGCGCTGCTAGCCGCCTCCAGGAGCGCCTGCGCACGGGGCGAGAGCGGGCAGCCGCGCGCCCGCAGCAGTCGGATCGCCTCGCGCGCAAGGGATTCGCTGGCGGTATTGCCGCGAAACGACAACAGGCTGTCGGAGAAGGCGAGAATGACATTCCGCGTGCCTATGCCGGTGCGGTAGTCCACCTGCTGGATCAGGCGATAGGGGCGCCGCCGCTTGCGGATGACCTTCACCTCCACATGGTCCGCATCAAGTTTCAGGCGCGGCGACAGGCTGTTATGGGCGCAGGCGAGCCATGGGGTGCCCTTGAAGCCGGCAAAGGCAGCCACCAGCGGAATGGTAACGCTGGTCCCGTCCACGATGGGGCGCGCCCGCGCCGCGGCCCGCAGGCGCGCCTGCACCATGAGGAACACCAGTCCCCAGATGGCGCCGACACCCAGCAGGACGGCGGGAATAAACAGAAGGTCCGAGGGCGTCCTGCGCTGTCAGTCCACGCTCACGAGGCCGGTCTCGCTCGCGACGCGCCGGGTGTGGAACGGGGTGTCGCCGAAGGTGAGTTCGATGGTGGCAAGGCGGCGGAAATGGTGTGCGCCGATATATTCCATCGTCATTCCGATGCCGCCATGCAGCTGCACCGCCGTCTGGCCGACCATGCGGGCGGAGCGGTTGATCTGCGCCTTGGCGGCGGAGAGCGCCACGCGGCGCTCCTCGGCGTCTTCGGCCTCCACCATCATGGTGGCGTAAAGCGCCATGGAGCGGGCCTGTTCCAGCGCGACGAACATGTCCACCGCCTTGTGCTGGAGCGCCTGGAACGAGCCGATGGCGACGCCGAACTGCTTGCGGGTCTTCAGATAGTCCACGGTCAGTTCGTGCAGCGCCTCCATCAGGCCCACCGCCTCCGCGCACAGGGCGACGATGCCGCCTTCGACCACGCGCTCGATCACGGGCAGCGCTTCCCCCACGGCGCCGAGCACCGCGTCCTCGGGCACGAAGACATCGGCGAGCGTCACGTCCGCCGCGCGTCCCCCATCGTGGGTGGGATAGGCGGCGCGGGTGAGCCCCGCCGCATCGGCGGGCACGAGGAACAGGGTGATTCCGTCGTCATCCCGCCGCGCGCCCGATGTGCGGGCGCTCACCACCAGCATGGTGGCCGCATCCGCGTTCAGAACCACGCTCTTGCGCCCGTCCAGCCGGAAGCCGCCCTCCACCGGGCGGGCGGTGGTCGCCACATCCTGGAGGTCATAGCGCGCCTGCGCCTCGGAATGGGCAAAGGCCAGACGGCTGGAGCCGTCCATCAGGCCCGGCAGCAGGGCATCCTTCTGGGCCTGCGAGGCCGCGAGGCGCAAGGCGCCTCCGCCCAGAACCACGCTGGCGAAATAGGGCTCGGGCGCCAGCGCCCTGCCGAGCGCCTCCGCCACCACCAGCACCTCCACCGGCCCCCCGCCAAAGCCGCCATCGGCCTCCGCGAAGGGCAGGGCGAGCAGGCCGAGTTCCGCAAGCTCGTTCCAGCGCGCCTCTGAAAAGCCGAGCGGTTCGCCACGGGCGGCCGCAAGCTGTTCAAGGCCGGGATAGGTGGCGCCCGCCCAGCGGCGCACCGTGTCCTGCAAAAGGGACTGTTCGTCGGACAGGTCGAAGTTCATTGCAAAGTCTCCTTGCCGTCCGTCACAGGCCGAGGATCGCCTTGGCGATCACATTGTGCTGGATCTCGTTGGACCCGCCGTAGATCGACACCTTGCGCATGTTGAAATAGGTGGGCGCGGCGGTGTCCGCCCAGGCGAACAGCGAGTCCATGTCGTTGTGCCCGGCATCGTCCCTGTGGGCGGGCAGGGCATTGGGGCCGGCCAGTTCCAGCAGAAGCTCGGTGGTGGCCTGCTGAAGCTCCGATCCCTTGATCTTCAGGATGGAGGAGGCCGGATCGGGCTTGGTGGGGTCGCGGGTCGCCTGCGCCGCCACCACCCGCATCTGGGTGATTTCCAGCGCCTTCAGCTCGATCTCCACGCTGGCGAGGCGGCTGCGGAAGTCGAGGTCGTCCCACATGGTGCCGGCGCCGGCCGGGGTGGTGCGGGCGAGGCGCTTGATCCGGGCGATGCGCTCCTTGGACATGCCGATGCGGGCGATGCCGGTGCGCTCGTTGGCGAGCAGGAACTTGGCATAGTCCCAGCCCTTGTTTTCCTCGCCCACGAGGTTCTCGACCGGCACCTTCACATTGTCGAGGAACACCTCGTTCACCTCGTGCCGGCCATCAATGGTGATGATCGGCCGCACGGTGATGCCCGGGCTCTTCATGTCGATGAGCAGGAAGGAGATGCCGGCCTGCTTCTTCGCGGCCGGATCGGTGCGGGCGAGGCAGAACATCCAGTCCGCATATTGGCCGAGCGTGGTCCAGGTCTTCTGGCCATCCACGATGTAATGGTCGCCCTCGCGCACCGCCCGCGTCTTCAGCGAGGCGAGGTCCGAGCCGGCGCCGGGCTCGGAGAAGCCCTGGCACCACCAGTCCTCCAGGCTCTTGATGCGCGGCAGGAAGCGCTGCTTCTGCGCGTCGTTGCCGAAGGTGGCGATGACCGGGCCGACCATGAAGCAGTTGAACTGGAGCGGCAGCGGCACCGCCGCCTGCATCAGTTCCTCCATGAAGATGTAGCGCTCGACCGCCGTCCAGCTCTGGCCGCCATGCTCCACGGGCCAGTGCGGCACCGCCCAGCCCTTGTCGTTCAGGATGCGCTGGGAGGTGACGTAATCCTCCCGCGCCAGCTTGCGGCCTTCGGAGACCTTGGCGCGGATCTCGGCCGGGATCTCGGTGCGGAAGAAGGTGCGGACCTCCTCGCGGAAGGCGATCTCTTCGGGGGTGAAGCGCAGGTCCATGGATCAGGCGTCCGGGTTGATTTCGATGAGGCCGGCGGCGCCCATGCCGCCGGCGATGCACATGGTGACGACGGCGTAGCGCACGCCCCGCCGCCGGCCTTCCAGCACCGCATGGCCGACGAGCCGCGCGCCGCTCATGCCGAAGGGGTGGCCGACCGAGATGGCGCCGCCATTGACGTTGACGAGGTCGGGGTCGATGCCCAGCGTGTCGCGGCAATAGAGGGACTGGGAGGCGAACGCCTCGTTCAGTTCCCACAGGCCGATGTCGGACACTTTCAGGCCCTGCCGCTCCAGCAGACGGGGCACGGCGAAGACCGGGCCGATGCCCATCTCGTCCGGCTCGCAGCCGGCCGTGGCATAGCCCCGGAAGATGCCGAGAACGGGGGCACCCTGCCGGGCGGCCTCCGTGGACGACATCAGCACGGTGGCAGAGGCGCCGTCCGAGAGCTGGCTGGCATTGCCGGCGGTCACGAACCAGTCGTCGCCGCGCACCGGCTTCAGCTTGGCGAGGCCGTCCAGCGTGGTGTCGGCGCGGTTGCCCTCGTCCTTGTCCAGCGTCACCGTCTCGCGGCGGGTTTCGCCGGTGGCCTTGTCCGTGACGGCCTTCTCCACCGTCATGGGCACGATCTCGCCATCGAACAGGCCGGCGGCCTGCGCGCGGGCGGTGCGCTGCTGGCTGGCGAGCGCGAACTGGTCCTGCGCCTCGCGGGTGATGCCATAGCGGCGGGCCACCGTGTCGCCGGTCTCGATCATGGTGACGTAGATGTCCGGCTTGTTGGCCATCAGCCAGTCATTGCGGAACAGCTCGCGATTGATGGGCTGCACCAGCGAGATGGATTCGACGCCACCCGCCACCGCCACCGGCACGCCGTCCATCACGATGCGCCGCGCGGCGCCGGCAATGGCCTCGAGGCCGGAGGCGCAGAAGCGGCTGACGGTCGCGCCCGAGGTGGTCACCGGGATGCCGGCGATGAGCGAGGCGTGGCGGGCCACGTTGCCGCCGGTTGCGCCTTCCGGATAGCCGCAGCCGAGAACCACCTCCTCGACGGAGGCGGGGTCCACCCGCCCGTTCGCCAGGGCATGGCGGATGGCATGGGCGGCCATGTCCGCGCCCTTGGTGATGTTGAACGCGCCGCGCTGCGCCTTGCCGATAGGGGTGCGGGCGGTGGAGACGATGACGGCTTCGACCATCCTGAGGTTCCTCTCGTGTTCTGTCAGTGAACCGCCGCCACCGGGGCAGCGGCCTGCGCGGCCACCTCTTCCATCAGCACCTTGGGCAGAAGCTTGCCGACCGGGCTGCGGGGCAGGGCGTCGCGGAATTCAACGGAGCGGGGCATTTCGTGCCGTCCCAGCCGCTCGGCCAGGAAGGCGCTGAGGTCGTCCAGCGTGAAGGGCTGCGCGCCGGGCTTCAGCTTGATGTAGGCGCGGGCGGACTGGCCCCGATAGGCATCGGGCACCCCGATGACGATGACCTCTTCCACCGAAGGGTGCTCGTAGACGGCATTTTCCACCGCCGCCGGATAGACGTTGAAGCCGGACGAAATGATCATGTTCTTGCGCCGGTCCACGATCTCGAACAGGCCGCTCTCGTCCATGCGCCCGATGTCGCCGGTGAGGAACCAGCCGTCCTGGAAGGACGCGGCCGTGCCGGCCGGGTCATCCAGATAGCCGGCAAACACGTTCGGCCCGCGAATGGCGATCTCGCCAATCTCGCCCGTCGGCAGTTCGCGGCCCGGCGCCTCCATGGACACGATGCGCATGGCAAGGCCGGGAAGCGGAACGCCGATGAGGCCGGGGCGGCGCGGCACCCGGAACGGCACGCGCGAGCCCGCCGGCCCCGTCTCCGTCATGCCCCAGCCATTGTTGAGCTGGGTGCCGACGATCTGCTCGATGCGGGCCTGGATCTCGAACGGCAGGGGTGCCCCGCCGCTGACGCAGGATTTCAGCGAGGAGAAGTCCACCTCCGTGACGCCGGGCCGGTTCATGAGCGCCACCCACATGGCTGAGCATGGCCGCCTTGGGCAGGCCCGTGGTGCCGCCGGTGAACTGAAGCACGGCGATATCGTCCGGCGCCGGCAGCGGCGCATCCAGCGGCGCGTCGCTGAACAGGCCGGACAGACGCCACATGTCGGGCCGGTCGGGGAGGGGCAGGGGGGAAGCCTCCCCCGCGCCCCAGCGGGCGTCCTCGCCCACCAGCACCACATCCACCATGCCCGCATCCAGCGCATCGATCGCGCTCGGCAGGAAGCCGGGCAGGTCGGTGGTGATGAGGCGGCGCGCCCCGGTCACCTTCAGCTTGTGGTGGATCTCCCGCCGCGCATCGAGGGCGCTGATATGCACCACCCGCGCGCCGAGCCGCGTGAGGGCGAAGAAGCAGAGCGGGTGATAGGGCGTGTTGGGCAGCAGGAGGGCGACTGCGTCACCCGCCTTCACGCCGGACTGCGCGAGCCCGCTCGCCAGCCGCTCCACCTCGCGGGCCAGGGTGCGATAGGAGAGCTTGGCGCCGCGAAAGTCCAGCGCCGGCGCGTTCCCCCGCGCCACCACGCCCGCCGCAAGCAGGTGCGGCAGGGTGGTGATTTCAAGCGGTCCATCCCAGTCGCAGACATCGGGAAAATGCTGCTGCCAGGCGGGGCGCGCGGCGCCGGACATCACGCGGCGTCCTTGTCTGCGAAGCTGCCGGAACCTTCCGCGAGCCGGCGCAGAAGCGGTGCGGGCTGGAGGCTTTCATCCCCGGTCTCGGCGGCGAATGTCTCCAGCGCCTCCACGATGCGCGACAGGCCGACACCCTCCGCCCAGTGCATGGGGCCGCCGGTGAAGTTCGGCCAGTTATAGCCGTTCACCCACACCACATCGATGTCGCTGGAGCGGGCGGCGATGCCTTCTTCCAGGATCTTCGCGCCCTCATTGACCATCGGGTACATGAGCCGGGCAATGATCTCTTCGTTGGAAAAGCTGCGGCGTACGATTCCGCGCTCTTCCGACAGGCGGGTGATGAGCGCTTCCGTGTCCGGATCGCGCTCGCCCTTCCGCGCGCCGTCCGGATAGCGATAGAAGCCGCGCCCGGTCTTCTGGCCGAAATAGCCCTGCTCGCACAGCCCGTCGCCCACCGGCGCCTTGACGCCCGTGACCTTGCGCGAGCGCCAGCCGATATCGAGCCCGGCAAGATCCAGCATGGCGAACGGGCCCATGCGGAAGCCGAAGTCCGTCACCGCCGCGTCCACCTCATGCGGCAGCGCGCCTGCGAGCAGGATGCGCTCGGCCGCCTGGCTGCGCTTGGCGAGAATGCGGTTGCCGACGAAGCCGTAGCAGACGCCCACCACCACCGGCAGCTTGCCGATCTTGCGGGCGAGGTCGAGGCTGGTGACCAGCACGTCCGGCGCCGTCTTCGCCCCGCGCACGATCTCCAGCAGGCGCATCACATTGGCGGGGCTGAAGAAGTGCAGGCCCACCACGTCCTGCGGGCGGGAGGTGGTGTCTGCGATGGCATTCACATCCAGATAGGACGTATTGGTGGCGAGGATGGCGCCGGGCTTGGCGATCCGGTCCAGTGCGCCGAAAATCTCGGCCTTGACGCCCATATCCTCGAAGGCGGCTTCGACGATGATGTCGGCATCGGCGGCTGCCTCCATGCCCACCGCGCCGGTGACGAAGCCGAGATGCCGGTCCATGGCCGCCTGCGAGAGCGAGCCGCGCTTCACGGAGGTCTCGTAATTGGCGCGGATACGCGCAAGGCCAGCCGCCAGCGCCTCTTCCTTCACCTCGATGATCGTGACGGGAATGCCGGCCTGCGCAAAGCACATGGCGATGCCGCCGCCCATGGTGCCGGCGCCGATGACGGCCGCCTTGCCGACGGGGCGCGCCTTCACCTCCTTGCCGATGCCCGGAACGCGTGCGGCTTCCCGTTCCGCGAAGAACAGGTGGCGCAAGGCCTTGGAGGTCGGGTCTTTCACCAGATTGAGGAAGGCGGCGCGCTCGGTGGCCAGCCCCTCGGTGAGGCCCTTGTCCAGCCCGGTGCGGACGGAGAGGGCCAGCGCCTTCACATTGGGCATGCGCGGCGCCTTCTTGATGGCGTCGGCGGCGGCGATCTCGAAAGCGGCGCGATCGGCCTCGTCCACCTTGCCTTCGGCCGTGCCCGACAGGCGCCACGCGCCCGCTTCCGCGAGGCGCAGGGCATGGGCCGACGCGGCGGCCAGCAGGTCGCTGTCCACCACCTCGTCCGCGAGGCCGTTGGCGAGCGCCTTATCGGCGGTTACAGGCTCGCCGCTTGCCATCATGGCGAAGGCAGGCGCGGCGCCGATGAGGCGGGGCAGGCGCTGCGTGCCACCCGCGCCGGGAATGATGCCGAGCTTGATTTCCGGCAGGCCGAGTTTGGCGCCGGGGGGCACGATGCGGGCATGGCAGGCGAGGGCAAGTTCCAGCCCGCCGCCCAGCGCCATGCCATTGATGGCGGCGACTACGGGCTTGGGGCTGCGCTCGATGGCGGTCAGCACGTCCGGCAAGGACGGCGGCGTGATCGGCTTGCCGAATTCGGAAATGTCGGCCCCGGCCACGAACACCTTGCCTTCGGCGGCGATCACGATGGCGGTGACGGCCGGATTCGCCTGAGCCTGCGTCAGCTGTTCCAGCAGGCCGCCCCGCACGGCGGCGCCCAGCGCATTCACCGGCGGATTGGCAATGGTGAGGATCGCAACACCGGCTTCGGTGATGTCGCTGCGGACGGGACTCATGGAACCTCCCAATTCTGCAATGCAGAATGTTCGTCTGCGTTTTCAGATGTGATGCGGCGGGTCTGACAGCTTGTCAAGTCGTCGCCGTGTGTGAAAATGGTGCCTCGGTAGGGCTTTGGTCTGTGGTGTTCCGTATTGCAGAATTAACGTCTGCGGAAATTGACAATCCCATCCGACCCGTGTCATCCAGTTTTGGCCCCGGCGCCCTGTGCGCTGAAGGGTGGAACTCGCGGAAACAACCGCGCGCCGGAGGGGGAAGCCCAAGGGATGACCGAACGTCATCCCAGCGGAATGCGCCTGCAGCGGCGCGACCGCCGCCTCGTTGCGCGACCGCCGGTGTCGAACACGCTCTGGGAGGAAATTCATATGGTCCGCTCCGCCATCGCGTCAGCCACGCTGGCGCTTGCCCTTGGGGTCGGCCTGCCGGCCGCGCAGGCGCAGGAAAAAGTCGTCACCATCGGCGCCCACATGCCGCTCACCGGCTCGCTTGCACGCTCCGGGCAGACCTTCAACGAAGGCATGCAGGTGGCGCTGCGCATGTGCAATGCCGCCTCGCCCAAGGTGCAGGTGAAGGTGGACGTCATCGACGACGAGAGCACGCCCGCCAAGGCGGTCTCCGCGGTGGAAAAGCTCGCTTCGTCGGGCTCTGTGGCGATCATCGGCGGCTACGGCTCCAACATCGTCGGCCCGGCGTCGGATGCCTCCGACAAGCTCGGCAAGGTCTATATCACCGCCGGTGCGGTCTCGGACGAACTCACCCAGCGCGGGCTCAAGACCTTCTTCCGCATCAACAACAATGCCGGTTATCAGAAGGGCATCGCGACCCTGCTGATCGACCTGAAGCCGCAGGCGGTGTCCATCATCGCCTCCACCAAAGAAGCACCGACGCTGCTGGCGCAGGGCCTGGAGAAGGATCTCGCCGCCAAGGGCATCAAGGTCACGGTGCACAAGTTCGATCCGGCGATCACCGACTTCAAGCCGATCATCAACAAGATCAAGCTTCAGGATAAGCCGGACATCATCATGATGTCGGCCTACGAGAACGACTATGTGGGCATCATCCGCGCCGCCAAGGTGCTGAAGCCGCAGGTGAAGCTCATGGTGGGCACGTGGTCGCTCGCGACGCCCAAGATGTACACCGAGTTCCCCGATCTCATGAACAACGTGGTCGGCACCTCCTTCCTGCCCTTCCCGGTGGAAGTGAAGAGCGAGGAGGGGCGCAAGTTCGCCGCCGCCTATCAGGACATGTACAAGAAAGAGATCGAGTATCTCGCGACCCTGAGCTTCGTGGAGACCACGCTCCTGTGCGAGGCGATCCAGCGCGCGGCGGAAGCGGGAACCCTCGACAAGGGCGGCCTTGCCGACGAGATGCGCAAGACCGACCGCGACACCATGCTCGGCCGCGTCCAGTTCGACCAGACCGGCGACAATCCCAACTTCGCGCTCTCCATGGGCCAGCACCGCGAAGGCAAGATCGTTCTGGTGTCGCCCAAGGCCGCCGCCACCGGCGACATCGCCTATCCCGCCGTTCCCTGGTGATCGGCGCGCCCCGCGCGGCGCGCCGCGCGGGGCTGCCGGCCCGCTCCCGTAAAGGGACAGGCGGGACCGGCGCCTGCCTTCATTCGCTGTGATGGCCGTTGCCGCCGGGCGTGCGTGCAATCCGGGCGGCACTTGCTCCAGCCTCCGTCGAGGTGACATGACCGAACTCATTCTTCAGGCGCTGTTTTCCGGCGTGCTCATCGGCAGCGTCTATGCGCTGGTGGCACTCGGCCTTGCGCTCGCCTTCGGCGCCATGCGCATCATCAATCTCGCCCATGGCGAACTGGTGCTGCTGGCGGCCTACATGGCCTATCTCGTGGAATCGCGGACCGGGCTGGAGCCCTATGCGGCCATTCCGCTCGCGCTCGCCGTCGTCTCCGCCGTGAGCATCGCCCTGTTCATGCTGGTGAACATGATCCGCGATCATCGCGAGCTGAATTCGCTCATCCTCACCTTCGCCATCGGCATCATCCTCACCAATGCCATCCTGCTGGCCTTTGCCAGCGACATGCGCACCACCACATCCGCCTTTCTTCAGGATGCGGTGTCGTTCGGCGATGTCTATGCCATGCGCGGCGAGATTATCGCCTTCGCGCTGTCCCTCGTCCTCATGGGCCTCCTGTGGTGGTGGCTGAAGGCGAGCTGGTACGGGCGCGCGGTGCGCGCGGTCTCCTCCAACCGGGGGGCGGCCATGCTCATGGGCATCAACCCCACCCGCATCGAGACCGTCTCCTTCCTCGTGGCCGGGGCGCTCGCAAGCTTTGCGGGCGTTGCGCTCTACACCATGAGCGTGGTGCAGCCGGCGGTGGGCCATGCGTTGACGGTGAAGGCCTTCATCATCACCGTCCTGGCGGGTGTCGGCTCCATTCCCGGCGTGTTTCTCGGCGCCGTGCTGCTGGGGGTCACCGAGGCGCTGACCGTGACCCTCGCCAGTTCCGCCCTTCAGGAGCTTGCCGGAATGGTGCTGTTCCTGATGGTCCTCTTCCTCATGCCGAACGGCCTGTTCGGCGCGCGCGCCCGGCGCGGTTGAGAGGCGAGCCATGTCTGACACAGCCTCCTCCCGTCTCCTGTCCGGCCGCAGCCTCGCGATGGCCGGCGGCCTCGTCGTGGTGGGCCTCCTGCCGCTCGCGGCGGGCGCCAGCCCCTATATGCTGGGCCTGCTGATTTCGTCGCTCATCCTCGCCGGGCTCGGCCTGTCCTGGGCGCTGCTCGGCAATCTCGGCGGCATGGTCTCGTTCGGCCATGCGGCTTTCTTCGGCGTCGGCTCCTATGCTTCGGCCCTGCTGGCGGCGAAGCTCGGTGTGCCGGTGTTGCTGGCCATCCCCCTTGCCGGGGGTGTGGCGACGCTGTCCTCGCTCGCCATGCTGCCGGCCCTGCGGCTCTCGGGGCCGTATTTCGCCCTCGCCATCCTGGCCTATGCGCAGATCTTCCGCATCCTCGCCACGGAGGCCTCCTGGCTCACCGGCGGCGCCGCCGGCCTCCAGCGCTTTCCGGGCCTGCCCACCGTGTTCGGCTTCAATTTCGCCGAACGCCACGGCAGCTACGTGCTGGTGCTGGGCATGGTGGTGCTGTGCGCCCTCATCTATGTGGTCATCCGGCGCAGCTATGTGGGCATCGCGCTGCGGGCGATCGCCGAGAGCGAGGACGCGACCCGCGTGGTGGGCGTCAACAGCACCCTGCTCAAGACCTGGATGCTGATGCTCTCCGCCTTCATCGCCGGCATGTTCGGAGCGTTGAACGCGCACATCATCGGCTTCCTGGAACCGGACTATGCCTTTTCCGGCATCTGGAGCGTCATGCCCATCATCGGCGCCGTGTTCGGCGGCTATCGCAGCGTGATCGGGCCGGTGTTCGGCGCGGTGGTGATCTACATGTTCGACCAGGTGATCGCGAAGAGCCTCATTCCGGTGGGGCACCAGATCCTGCTCGGCATCGTGCTCGCGGGCATGGTTCTTCTGGCGCCCAACGGCCTCGCCGGTCTCGTCGGCCGCATCTTCTCCCGCACCGGAGGCAAGCACCATGCTCGCGCTTGATGGCGTGACCGTCCGGTTCGGCGGGCTGCTCGCGCTCTCCAACATCACCTTCACGGTGGAAAAGGGCGAAATCCTCGGCCTCGTCGGGCCGAACGGGGCCGGCAAGACCACCCTGTTCAACTGCATTTCGGGCCTTGTCCGCGCCCGCGGACGCATCGGCTTCGAGGGCAAGGACATGACGCGCCTGCCGCTCCACCGCCGCGCGCGGTCGGGCATCGGGCGCACCTTCCAGATTCCGCAGCCCATGCACCACCTGACGGTGCGGGAAAACCTGACGGTCGCGCAGGTGTTCGGCGCCGGCCGCAAGGACCCGGCGCGGATCGCCGAAATCCTCGATGTGATGGAACTGTCTCACAAGGCGGATGCGGATGCGGCGAGTGCGCTGGCGCTGCAGGAGCTGAAGCGGCTTGAGATTGCCAAGGCGCTCGCCACCGAGCCGCGCCTGCTGCTGCTGGACGAGGTGCTGGCGGGCCTTGAGAGCAATGCGAAACGCAGCTTCATGCTGAAGCTGCGCGAGCTTCACGCCCTGTTCGGCCTGACCATCGTGATCGTCGAGCACGATATCGAGACCATCTCCAACCTGTGCACCCGCGCGGTCGTGCTGAATTTCGGCCAGCTCATCGCGGACGGCACGCCGGCGGAGGTGTTCAGCAATCCCGCCGTGGTGGAAAGCTATACGGGGACCGCCCATGCTTGAGACGCGCAATCTCAGCGCCGGCTATGGCGCCATCACGGTGTTGTGGGACGTCAATCTCAAGTTCCGCTCCGGCGCGCTCACCGCCATTGTCGGGCCGAACGGGGCGGGCAAGACCACGCTGCTGCGTGCCCTGACGGGCCTCATCCCCCATACCGGCGCCATCCTGCTGGACGGTGCGCCGCTGAAGGGCAAGACCTGGGACCTCGCGGCGCAGGGTGTCGTGATGGTGCCCGAGGGGCGGCTCGTCTTCCGCGATATGACGGTTGAGGAAAATCTCTGCCTCGGGGCCTATCCCGAGCGCTGCCGGGGCGACCTCTCCGCCAATCTGGAGCGTATGTACAGCTTCTTCCCCCGCCTGAAGGAGCGGCGCAGCCAGCTCGCCGGCTCGCTCTCGGGCGGCGAGGCGCAGATGGTGGCCATGGGGCGCGGGCTGATGGCCCAGCCCCGCATCCTCCTCATCGACGAGCCTTCGCTGGGCCTCGCGCCGGTGATCGTGAACGAGGTGTTCGACATTATCCGCCGGCTGAAGGCGGAGGGGACGACCATCGTGCTGATCGAGCAGAACACCCGCATCGCCCTGTCGGTGGCGGATGATGTCCACCTCATCCGCACCGGCAAGGTGGTGATGTCGGAACCGGCCGCCTCGGTCGATCTCGACCGCCTGCACGACCTCTATTTCGCCCGCGAGGGGCAGGGCGCATGACCGCGCCCCGCCCGCTCCCCCCGGCGCTGGACGGGCAACTGGCTTTGCCGGTGATCGCCTCGCCCATGTTCATTGTCTCCGGCCCGGACCTTGTGGTTGCGGAGTGCCTGTCGGGCGTCGTCGGTTCCTTCCCGGCGCTGAATGCGCGGGCGCCGGACACGCTGGATGGATGGCTCACCACCATCAAGGCGCGGCTTGCGGCGGCGCGCGCCGCCGAGCCCGGCCGCAGGATCGCGCCGTTTGCGGTCAACCAGATCGTCCACAGCTCCAATGACCGGCTGGCGCAGGACATGGACACCTGCGTGGCCCATGAGGTGCCCCTCATCATCACATCCCTGCGCCCGCCGGGCGAGGTGGTGCGGCAGGCGCATTCCTATGGCGGCATCGTCTTCCATGACGTCACCACCGTGCGCCATGCGGAGAAGGCGCTGGAGGCCGGGGTGGACGGGCTGATTCTTGTCTGCGCGGGCGCGGGGGGCCATGCCGGCACCCTCAGTCCGTTTGCGCTGCTGGGCGAGGTGCGCCGCTTCTATGACGGGCCGATCGCCCTGTCGGGCGCCATCACCACGGGCGATGCCATCCTGGCCGCGCAGGCCATGGGCGCGGACCTCGCTTATATGGGCACGCGCTTCATCGCCACCGCCGAGGCCAATGCCGCGCCCGGCTACAAGCAGATGATCGCCGACAGCACGGCGGCGGACATCGTCTACACCCCTTATTTCACCGGGGTTCCGGGCAATTATCTCAAACCCTCCATCCACGCGTCCGGTCTCGACCCGGAGGCGCTGCCCCATGCGGACAAGAGCGCGATGAATTTCGGCTCCACGCGGGTGAAGCCGTGGAAGGATGTGTGGGGCGCGGGGCAGGGGGTGGGCACCATTCCGGACGCGCCGACCGTGGCGGATGTGGTGAACCGCCTGTCGCATGAATATCGGGACGCGCGCGCGCGGCTGGCCCGCACCGCCGCCGCCTTCGGCACTGAGGGGAGCGCACCATGACGGGCAGCCTTCTTGTGAGCGATCCGCACTCCGGCGTGCGCCTGCTCACCATCAACCGTCCGGCGCGCCGCAACGCGCTGGACCGGGCGACCTATCGCGCGCTAGGCGATGCACTGGCAGCGGCGGATGGCGATGAGGCCGTGCGCGCCATCGTGCTGACCGGCGCGGAGGGCTGCTTCACTGCCGGAAACGACCTGTCCGATTTCCAGGACACCAGCGACACTGGCGAGCCGAGCGCCGGCCTCACCTTCCTGCGCGCCCTGACCGGCTGCGCGACGCCCGTGATCGCGGCCGTGGAAGGCTTCGCGGTCGGCATCGGCACCACCCTGCTGCTCCATTGCGACCTTGCTTATGCGGGCGCGGGCGCCACGTTCCGCATGCCCTTCGTCAATCTGGGCCTCTGCCCGGAAGGGGCCTCAAGCTATCTGCTGCCGCGCATCGCCGGCACCAAGAAGGCCGCTGAACTCCTGATGCTGGGCACCACCTTCGGGCCGGATGTCGCGTGTGATGCCGGTCTCATAAACGCAGAGACGGCGCAGGGCGGCGCGCTCGGTTTGGCCCTGGACAAGGCCGTGGCGCTGGCGGCCTTGCCCCCGGAGTCCGTGCAAGCCACAAAGCGGCTGCTGCGCGCCCATACGCAGGAGAACGTGCAGGCCGCCCTCGCGCTGGAGGCGGAGAGCTTCCATGCCTTGCGGCGCGGGCCGGCGGCGCAGGCGGCCTTCGCCCGCTTCTTCAAGCGATGATCCGGCGCGCGGGGCGAGAATCCCGCATAATCCCGGTGCGCGGACCGGAAACGAGATGATTGTGAACGACACCCACGTGCCCGAAATCGAAGATGGGGATGCCAAGGAAGACCGGCATTTCGTCACCGCCCTTGCGCGCGGCCTTGAGGTGCTGGCCTGCTTCAAGCGGGGCGAGACGTTCCTCGCCAATCACGACATTGCCGAGCGCTGCCGGCTGCCGCGCTCCACGGTCTCGCGCCTCACCTACACGCTGACCAAGCTCGGCTACCTGCATTTCGTCGAGGAAGTCGGCAAATACCGCCTCGGCACCCAGCTCGTGGCCCTCAGCACCGTGGCGCTCGGCGGGCTGGATGTGCGCCAGATCGCCCGCACCGCCATGCGCGACCTTGCGAACTTCTCCAGCGCCACGGTGGGCCTCGCCGTGCGCGACCGGCTGAGCATGCGCTATGTGGAATGCCTGCGCGGGCCGGCGGCCATCTCGCTCAACATCGATGTGGGCGTGCGCATGTCCATGGTGCGCTCCTCCATCGGCCGCGCCTATATCGCCGCGCTGACCGAGGCGGAGCGTGCGCCCCTGTTCGAGGAACTGCGCATGCTCGATCCGCTGGCCTGGCCCAAGGTGCGCGCCAATCTGGACAAGGCCATGGAGGATCAGGCGACGCTCGGCTGCTGCTGCTCCTTCGGCGACTGGCAGGAGAATGTGAGCGCCATCGCGGTCGGGTTCCGCCCCGGCGGTGGTGTTCCGCCCATGGCCATCAATTGCGGCGCCCCGACCGTCATCACAAGCCCCGAATTCCTGCTGGAGCAGGTGCGCCCCCGCCTGATCGAGATGGTGCGCCGTCTCGACGGCGTCATGGGCGCCTGACGAGGACAGAGCATGACCGATACGTCCGATCTGCCGCTGGCCGGCGTGCGTGTGCTGGATTTGTCCCGCATCCTTGCCGGCCCGTGGTGCGCCATGGTGCTGGGTGATCTCGGTGCCGACGTGGTCAAGGTGGAGCATCCGGTCCGGGGCGACGACACGCGCGAGACGCCCTGTCAGCCGAAAACCCCCGCCTGATCTATTGCTCCATTTCCGGCTATGGCAGCGAGGGGCCGGAGGCGAGCCGGCCCGGTTATGACCTGCTGGTTCAGGGCGAGGCCGGGCTGATGGCGCTGAACGGCGAGGCGGAGCGCCCGCCGCTCAAGTTCGGCCTCGCCGCCGTCGATCTGTTCACCGGGCAATATGCGGCGCAGGCACTGCTCGCCGCGCTCTACAAGCGCGAGCGCACCGGCAAGGGCAGCCGCGTGGAACTGGCGCTGTTCGACAGCGGGCTCGCCCTCACCTCCTATTACGGGCTGGAAGCCCTGGTTCAGGGCATGGACCCGCCGCGCTACGGCAATGCCCACCCTTCCATCGTGCCCTATGGCGTGTTCGAGGCGCAGGACGGCCCGCTGGTCATCACGGTGGGCAATAATGCCCAGTTCCAGCGCTTCTGCACGCATGTGATCGACCGGCCCGACCTTGCGGCCGATCCGCGCTTCGCCACCAATCTGGAGCGCTCGCGCAATCGGGCGGACCTGCTGCCGGAACTGAAGGGCGAACTGCTCCGCCGCACCCGCGCCGACCTGCTCGCGGCGCTGCGGGCCTCCGGGATACCGGCCGGCGAAGTGCTGGGCCTGCACGAGGCGCTCACCTCCGACCGGGCGCAGCGCGCCGGGCTGGTGGTGGAACGGGAGACGGACGCGGGGGCAAAGCGCTATGTGCTCGCGCCACCCTACCGCTTCGACGGCGCCCGCCTGCCGGTGCGGCTGCTGCCGCCGGGCCTGCCGAAGCCGGAAACGGCCTGAGGCGGGAACGGACGTTCAGGCCGACGCTGCCGCCCCGGACGCGACACGCCGCAGCACGGCGGGGTCCAGCGCGATGGGCTGGCCATGGGGCGTTGCTTCCGCTGCCGCGCGCCAGGCGTCCCGCAGACCGTCCAGCACGCCGCGATCGGTCGCGGCGCGTTCGATCAGCAGGGCTTCCAGCGTATCCAGCCAGATGTCATAGCTCGCCTCGCCGCAGTCGGAGGCGCGGATGCGCTCCACCAGCGCGGTGTTCCACTCGCTCCAGGTGAACAGGCCCGCGCGGTTCAGCGTCACCGCCAGCGCGAACACCCGCGCCTCCCACGGTTCCCGGAACACCGGGTCGGCGGGCGGCGAGCTGGTTTCAGGTTGCGGGCTCAAGATAGCTCTCCCACGCCTCGATGCTGACGGACAAGGACGGATCTGCCTCCGGGCCCCACAGGTCGCGCCCCTCGAAGCGCACCGTGTAGAGCCACTGCGGCTGGTCCCCGAGATTCTGGGCATGGGTATCCGCGAACACGAAGAAACCGCGCACCGCTTCGATCACGCCCGGCTTGCCGCGCGCATAGCGGGGCAGGCGGGTGTGGTGGGTGGGGTTCATCAGCCGGGTGCGCACGGCCTGCCCTTCGGCGAAGGACGGCGGGACGTCTGGCGCGCGGGTATAGACGGAGCCGGCGGCAAGCGTCGGCCCGACGCGGTCGGCGGTCATCACGTTGGGAACCGGCTGGCCCGGCCCCTGCGCAATGCCGGTCTCCACTTCCTCGGGCGTCACCAGCCCTTCCGCGACGAGGCGAGAGACGAGGGCCTTGAACCAGATTTCATAATAGGAGGAGGCGAGATAGTCCGCCGGCGGCAGGCTTTCGCGGCTGGAACGCATGGCGTCGATGTTCCACACGCCCATGGCCCCACAGGCAAGGGTCGTCGCCAGCACCCGCTTTTCCCACGCCGCATGGAAGCGCTCATGCTCGGGTTCGGGCGTGACAGGGCCGAAGCTCTGCATGCCGCCCATGTCGTGCGGGCCGTTCATGACGCGCCCCCCCCAGGAACCGTGACGAGGCCGGTGCCGATCATGGAATCGCGGGTCACGATGGCGGCCAGCGCCTCCAGATCCCATCCCTCCGTCCCGGCGGGCCGCTCGGGAATGACCAGGTAGCGGACCTCGGCAGTGGAATCCCACACCTTGATCTTCTTCTCCGCCGGCAGCGTCACGCCGAAATCCGCCAGAACGCCGCGCGGATCGATGACCACGCGGGAGCGGTAGGCGGGGCTCTTGTACCAGACGGGGGGCAGGCCAAGCACCGGCCACGGATAGCAGGAGCACAGGGTGCACACGACGATGTTGTGCACCTCCGGCGTGTTTTCCAGCGCCACCATGCTCTCGCCCTGCCGCCCGGTATAACCGAGGGAGGCGACCGCATCCCCGGCATTGCGGCGCAGGAAGGCGAGATAGTCCGGCTCAAGCCACGCCTTGGCCACCACCCGCGCGCCGTTGCGCGGGCCGATGCGGGTTTCGTAGGTCTCGATGATGAGATCAAGCGCCTCCGGGTCCACATATCCCTTGTCCACCAGCACCGTTTCCAGTGCTCTCACGCGCAGGTCCATCTCCGACAGCGTGCTGCCGTCGTGATGGTGGTCGTGGTCGTGGTGATGATCGTGGTGATGGTCGTGAACGTGGCCGCCTGACATGGCTCGTCTCCCTGCGGTCCGCACCAGCATTTGCATTGCCATAAGGCACCGGCGCAACCCGCCGATTTTGCTTGAGATTTAGCCGCAGACGAGACCGTACAGGAGCGGGCGCCCTGTGATCAAGACGCTCTCGCCTCGCAGGATGCCCGGCGCAGGTCACACCATCCGCGGCAGCACGTCATTGGCCTTGTCTGCGTCGAGATAGCGGTGCTTGAGCGTACCCACAACATGCAGGGCGATCGCCGCCGCAAAGGCGTAGGACAGATAGCGGTGTGCCGCCTGAAACACGCGGAAAAGGTCGTCGTTCTTGGGCAGAAGTTCCGGCAGATGGAAGAACAGGAACGGGACGCCGTCGCTCTGGGTGAAGGAGCTCGACATGGAGTAGCCCAGCACGGGCACGAGGATCAGCAGCGCATAGAGCAGGCGATGAACGGCCTTGGACAAGACCCGCTCCCATTTCGGCAATCCCGGTGGCAGGGACGGGGTGACGTTCATCCGGTGGAGCATGAGCTGGACAATTGCGAGGATGAAGGCAAAAACCCCGAGCTGCTTGTGTGTCGGGTAAAGATAGTCGAACTGAAAAATGTAATCCTCCGGCAGGTTGACCATGACCAGCCCAATAGTCAGGGCCGCGATCACGACCAGGGCACGCACCCAATGAACAGAGCGCATGGAAGGCGGGTATTTGTAATAGGCTCTAGTTTGAAAATTTGACATGGTCGAGATAGGTCCGCCATTGAATATCGCATGTGATTGAATCACGTCATTCAACCGCTGCATTGTGGGCAGACATTCCAGACCGTCAGACAGGTCAAGTCACATGGAGGTGCGCGGTAAAGCTGAAGATGGCCGCCCGCAGGGCCAGCGCATGCGGCGCTCCCTCCGGCGTTTCAGCCGGGCAAGGTTCGACAGCGAGAGTGTGCCTTGAAGGAATGGTGCGGGCGGTCGGACTCGAACCGACATATCCGTGAGGACGGCGGATTTTGAGTCCGCTGCGTCTACCAGTTCCGCCACGCCCGCAGAATGTCCGCGTTGCGAACCTCTCTCCTATACCCACGCCGCGCGATGCAGCCAACGGAAAAAGCCGGACTTTGAACAGGCACCGCGGCGGCCCTCATTCCCTGGAGCGCCTTACCGGGCGCGGCCCAGGGCAATCAGGGCCTGCGACAGGGCGAAGTCCATCTGGCGGGCGGAGCGGCGGCTTTCCGGGCCGCGTCCGGGAAGATGCAGGAAGGCCACCGGCACGCCGGCACCGGCAAGGGCGGACAGGGCCGTGTAATAGGCCCCGTTGCAGAGATAGCGCCCGGCATCGCGGGAGAGTGCGGCCGGCACGCCCGCGCCGCGAAGGGCATGCGCAAGGGCGGGGCCGGAGGCGGTGAGCCGGAGGATGGCGGGGCCAGCCGCCACAAGGCGCGTCTGCGGCCGGCGCCTTGCGGCATCGAGCCCCCGCGCCGCATTCACGGCCCGTACTTCCACCGCGAGCTTCCGCCGCCGGGAGGCAACGCCCAGCATCAGCACCACATCCGGCTTCAGCCGGTCGAGCGCGGCGGGAAGGTCGCCCAGCGCCTGCCATTCGGTGGGCAGGATAAGGACTGTCCGCTCCCACCCGGCGAGAGCCGGGCGGCGCAGACGCCCCAGCCGCCGCGCGGCTTCGCCGGCCGGATTGCGCGGCATGCCGGGGAAGGGGCCGAAGCCGGTGATCAGGACTTTCATCGCCCTCAGGCTAGCGAAATCCGGCCATCCGTTACAGGCCCAGAAGCGCGGCGATCTCGTTGGCCGCGAGTGTCGGCGCCAGGGTGCCGTCCGCGACCGCCCC
>NCCY01000071.1 GCA_002279855.1 Rhizobiales bacterium 12-68-15 | reverse complement strand
CGCCAGCGAAGGCAGGGCTGCTTCGGCCCCACCGGGTTGCCGGCGATGGACGCATTCATGAAAGCTGAGAGGGATCCCCAGGCCGGCGGTGCGCAGCGCTCCGGCCATGACATGCCGTTCGGTGCGCAGCTCAGGCCCGACGGGGTGCGCTTCCGGCTGCATGCCCCCGGACAGGCGCATGTGAAGCTGCATGTGGACGGCACGGTCACGCAGATGCAGGCCTCGGAGGAGGGATGGCATCAGGCCGTTCTGCCGGTGAGCCCCGGCACGCGCTATCGCTTCGAGCTTGAAGACGGCCTGCTGGTTCCGGACCCGGCCTCCCGCTTCCAGCCGGAGGATTGCCACGGCCCCTCCGAGGTGATGGACCCGCGCCGCTATGTCTGGCGCGATACCGACTGGCGCGGGCGCCCGTGGCACGAAGCCATCCTCTACGAGCTGCATGTGGGCGCCTTCACCCCTGAGGGCACCTATCGGGCGGCCATCGACCGGCTGGATGACCTGGTGGCGCTGGGCGTCACCGGGATCGAACTGATGCCGCTCGCCGATTTTCCCGGCGCGCGCAACTGGGGCTATGACGGGGTGCTGCCCTTCGCGCCGGATTCCTCCTATGGCCCGCCCGACGACCTGAAGGCGCTGGTGGATGCCGCCCATCAGCGCGGGCTGATGGTGCTCCTTGACGTGGTCTATAATCACTTCGGGCCGGACGGGAATTACCTTGGCGCCTATTCCCCCGGCTTCTTCACCGACCGGCACGAGACCCCCTGGGGGGCCGCCATCAATTTCGACGGGCCGGGCAGTCGCGTCGTGCGCGACTTCATGATCCATAACGCCTTGTACTGGATCGAGGAGTTCCACATGGACGGCCTGAGGCTCGATGCGGTCCATGCCATTCTCGACGACAGCAGCGAGCATCTCCTCTCCGAACTGGCCCGGCGCGTGCGCGCGGCGTGGCCCGCGCGGCATGTGCATCTCGTGCTGGAGAATGAAGAGAACGACGCCACGCGCCTCGCGCCCCATGCCCCGGACGGCTTCACCGCGCAATGGAATGACGACGTGCATCACGGCCTGCATGTGGCCCTGACGGGGGAGGGCGATGGCTATTATGCCGATTACCGCGCCGAACCGTCCCTGTTGCCGCGTGCGCTTGCGGAGGGCTTCGCCTTCCAGGGGCAGATGATGGCCTATCGGGACGCGCCGCGCGGCACGCCCAGCGCCCACCTGCCGCCCACCGGTTTCGTCGCCTTCCTTCAGAATCACGACCAGATCGGCAACCGGGCGTTCGGCGAGCGCATCACCGCCCTTGCATCCCCCGAGGCGGTGCGGGCGGCGGCGGCGATCTATCTTCTGGCACCCCAGGTGCCCATGCTGTTCATGGGGGAGGAATGGGCGTGCGATCAGCCGTTCCCCTTCTTCTGCGGCTTCACCGGCGATCTGGCGGATGCGGTCCGTGAGGGGCGGCGGGCGGAGTTCGCCCGCTTTCCGGCCTTTGCCGATCCTGAAACCCGCGCACGCATCCCCGATCCCGTGGCCGAGACCACCTTTTTCTCCGCCAAGCTGGACTGGGCCGCCCGCGAGGCGCCGGACAAGGCCGAATGGCTGGACTGGTATCACCGCGTGCTGCTGGCCCGCCGAACGCACATCTGGCCGCTTCTGCGCACTCTGACCGGTGCGGGAGACTGGGAGATGCATGATGAGGGGGACTTCACCGTGACCTGGCGCTTCAAGGGGGGCGCGGGTCTTCGGCTTCATGCCAATTTGCAGTCTCGTCCTGTCGCCAATGCTGTTCGCGCCTTTGGCGAGCGGGTGTGGCAGGAGGGTAAGCCCAGTGGGGCGTGGAGTGCGGAGTGGTCCTTGCGGAAGGATGTGTAAATATGCCGCATAATCCGGCAAAACAACGATTGAACTACCTGACTGGCGGGCCGATTTTCGTGAAAAATCAAATATGTAAATAGTTTTATTGTTTTATATGGGCGTCACAAAAGCTTAATACTTATGCTGACTGTGTGAATTTGTGTTCATCTTCCTTGCCGAATGTTTCCATCAATCTCTACGATGGTAATTCGGTAAGTCGTTAGACGGGAAAGTAACCGTTCGGCGGCCCATACGTGCATCAAGCGCGGTTCCGCCGGCCAACGTCGCGGAATTGCGCGTGGAATCGGGGCTTTCCTATGCCGGTGTCTGCCATTCGCTGTTTTTCCTGTTCGTTTGTTTTTGCCGTCTTTTCAATAACGACCAATGCGAATGCGCAGTCTCTGGTGCTCAGTGGAAACTATATTCAGGTGGGTGTGAATTCGAAGGGAACGCTCGGATATTCCGGAAACACATCGCCCGGAATATTGTACGATGGCACCGGAACCGGCACATTCAACACGGCCTATGACTATCTGACTCCCGGAATACCTTTTGAGGGTTTTGCAGTCGCAGGTACCGCTGGCAGCACTTTCTTGCTCAGCAACAACAATGCGTATTCAGCGGAGATCACGGGCGGGGTGCTAACCGACCAGAGTGGCGTCAACTATGCGGGCGCCGCATATGACAACCGGGCTGTCTGGACGGCGACATCTGCCGGTATCTTCACGATCGTCAATGACTACCATTTCAATGACGGCGACCAGAAGCTCGTCATCACGACGACGATTTCCGCCCTTGCCGACATTTCCAACCTGACATTTTCACGTCAGTTGGACCCGGATGCGCGGGCTGCGGCGGGCGATTCCTCATCAACAAACAATTTTCGCGGCTCCGGTTCGATTCCGGCCGCCGACCTCGTCTATGCCGAGGCCCTTGTTTCACGTTACGTCATCGGTCTCTACACGGATACATCCTTGACCCATAACTCTGCAGTGACCAATTGGACGCGGGATACCGAAAGTTATCTTTCTGGCACAGACTTCGGAAACGGAGACAATACGATCGGGCTCGGATTTTCTCTGGGTGATCTGGCCAATGGCAGCAGCATCACCTTCTCCTATGCCTATATTTTCGGAACCAGCATTGCGGAGGGTATCGGGTCCAATATCGGGGATACCATCGGCGATATCACGGCCACAAATACGACCGATGAGGTGGCGGCGGGCGCGGTGAATCCGGTCTTCGACGGCGGGACGCTGGTGGTGACAGGCGACGGGGTCTATGCCCAGACCTATTCCATCACAGCCAATGGCGGTACCATTGATACGGACGGGTACAATGCCGCGTTCAGCGGCGTCATCAGCGGCGAAAGCGGCCTCACAAAGACCGGGCTCGGTACGCTCATCCTCATGGGCGCGAACACCTATTCGGGGACGACGACGGTTGAGGAGGGGACGCTGGTCGGCACCACGTCCACGATTCCCGGCAATGTGGTGACCAACAGCCTGTTCATTCTCGACCAGTCTTCCAGTGGCGCCTTTTCAGGCCTGATCTCAGGGCTGGGCGTATTCCGGAAGGACGGTCCCGGCCGCGTCACCCTCTCCGGAGCGAACAGCTATGAGGGCGGCACCATATTGGCCGGAGGCTTCCTTGCCGTTTCGGCTGATGCAAGCCTCGGCGCGCTGTCTGGGAGTCTGACATTCCAGGGCGGCGGCCTCGCCACCACAACGAGCTTTTCCAGCGCGCGCAACGTCAATCTGGGCACTGGCGGCGGTGTGATCGAGACCGCCGCGGAGACCGCGCTGACCTTGTCCGGCACCGTCTCCGGCTTGGGCGCACTGGTGAAGTCCGGAACCGGAACGCTCATCCTGACCGGCACCAACACTTATTCCGGCGGCACCCTCATCGCGGAGGGGACCCTGCAGATCGGCGATGGCGGCACATCCGGCTCGATCATTGGCAATGTCGTCAATAATGGCGCGCTGGTGTTTGCGCGCTCGGACACCTACGCCTTTCCCGGAACGATCACAGGAGAGGGCACCGTCACGTTCCTCGGGGGGACGGTCCTGTTCTCCACGCCGGGTGCCTATGCGGGCGACATCCAGGTGTCGGAGGCGACCATGACGCTTCAGAACACCACCAGTTCCGGCTCCGCCGTGACCGTCGAAAGCGGCGGCATCATCAAGGGGAACGGGGCCATTGGCAGCCTCGTGATCCGCAGCGGCGGCGTGGCGGCTCCGGGCAATTCGCCCGGCACCATCCAGGTGTCCGGGGGCGTGTCGTTCGACGCCGGATCGGTTTATCAGGTGGATGTCACGCCGTCCGGCGCGCACGACCTCATCCTGGCGACGGGTTCGGTGAGCCTTTCCGATGGTGCGCGGGTTCAGGTGCTCGCCGAACCCGGAACATATGCGCCGCGCACTACCTATGCGATCATCACCACGAGCGGCGCTGTGTCCGGGGCCTTCGGCGGGGTCACCAGCGACTACGCCTTCCTGTCGCCGCGGCTCACCTATGATGCGCAGAATGTCTATCTGACCCTCACCTATAACGGTGTCGCCTTCTCGAGTTTCGGGGAGACGCCGAATGCGCGCAATGCGGCGACGGCTGTCCAGGCCCTGGGCGAAGGCAACGCCCTGTTCGAGACCGTCATCGAGGCGTCCTCCGCCTCCGTGAGTCCGCTGCTCGCATCGCTTTCCGGCGAAGCCTATGCTTCCGTCAACACGGTGCTCCAGCAGCAGTCCATTTATGTCCGCGAAGCGGTCGGGGCGCGTCTGCGCCAGTCGCTGTCTCCTGCCGGTCATCCGGCGCTGGCCTACGCGGCCGCCTCGGCCGGCCCGCAGACCGCACAGCTCGGCGCGGGCCTCGCGCCCACGCTCTGGGCGCAGGGCTATGGCGGATGGGGCCAGACCTTCTCGGATGGGAATGCGGCCACCCTCTCCAATTCCATCGGAGGTTTTCTTATCGGCGCGGACGTGGCGTTGGCGGCCAATGCGCAGGCGGGTGTGTTTGGCGGCTTCAGCCAGTCGCAACTGAATGTGGATGCCCGCGCGTCTACCGGCTCGATCGACAATTACGACATCGGTGCCTATGCCGGCATGCAGATCGGCCCCGTCGCCCTGCGCGTCGGAGCGGCCTATGCGTGGCATGACGTGTCCGTCGGGCGCTCGCCCGTGCTGGCCGGCATCCCGCAATCACTGGATGCCGGTTTCACCAACGGCACGACCCAGCTTTTCGGTGAGGCTGCATATGATGTCACGGTGGGGGGCTACGCACTGGAGCCCTTTGCCGGCCTTGCCTATGTGTCCATATCGGGCGCCGGCCTCGCGGAGAGCGGGGGGGCGGCGAGCCTTTCGGGCAGCCTGTCGGGCATGGACACGCTTTACAGCACGCTTGGCCTGCGCGCAGCGACCAGTCTCCCGGTGATGGGGCGCACGCTCACGCCGAGCCTTTCGGTGGCCTGGCAGCACGCCTTCGGCGATACGGCGCCGGTTGCCTCCCTGCTGTTCTCCGGCGGCACGACGCCCTTTTCCGTCACCGGCGTTCCCGTTGCCGAGGATATGCTCGCGCTGAATGCGGGGCTTTCGCTCGGCCTGTCCGAAACGGCAAACCTGGCGGTCAATTACAGCGGCCAGCTTGCGCCGACCGCGGCGCAGAACGCCTTTACCGCCCAGTTTTCGCTGAGGTTCTGATGATGGCCCGCTGGTCGGGCCGCAGCCGGGCAGTCCGGTCTTGATGCCGTCGGGACCGGTTGATGCCCGGTCCCGATATCGCGTTAGGATGTTGCGCGGCCGCTGTCCGGAGGTGAGGCCAGCCGGATCGCACTTCTACCCCTCATAGAGCCAGGAATAGCGGTCCAGCAGATGGCTGCCGGTCAGGCTGATGACCGCATCGCGGGCGAGCCGGGCGGGGCCGGCGAGGTGGTAGATGCCGCCTGAAGTGCGCGCTTCCTTCTGGATGCGGGCGGTGCGGGGCCGGCGAGCGGTTTCATAGGCGCGCAGCGCGGGTTCAGCCGCGTCCGCCCCGGCGAGGGTGCGGGCCAGAATGGCGGCATCCTCGATGGCCTGCGCCGCGCCTTGTGCGAGGAAGGGCAGCATGGCGTGCGCGGCATCGCCCAGCAGGGTCGCGCGGCCCATGCCCCAGCGGGGCAGGGGATCAAGGTCATAGAGGCCCCAGCAGCGATAGGCCTCGGCTGCGGCCAGCAGGTCGCGGACCTCGCGGCACCATCCGGCGAAGGCCGCATGCACGGTGGAGGCTTCGCCTGGCTCGCTCCAGCGCGCGACCGGGCTGTCCATTTTCACGACGGCCACGATGTTCGTGGTCACCCCGCCGCGCACGGGATAGGTGACGAGATGGGCGTCCGCGCCGAGATAGAGCCGCACCACGGGATGCGGTGTGGGCTTTGACGGGCAGATGGCGCGATAGGCAAGGCGGCCGGCAAATACCGGCGTGGCAGACCCGCCGAGCTGGGCGCGCACCACGGAGCGCACGCCATCGGCGCCGACCAGGATATCGCCCTTCACCAGCAGCGGCTCGCCGTCCCGGGTCGCGAGCGCGACCGCCATGTCTTCGGAGACTTCCACCCCCTCGACCGCCGCGTCCAGCTCGAACCGCGTGCCAAGCGCCGTGGCGCCGTCCGCGAGAACGCGCAGCAGGTCGGCCCGGTGTGCGACGAGGAACGGCGCGTCATAGCGCTCGGTGGCCGGTGCATAGGGGGCACTGGCAATCAGCCGGCCCGACTGCCCGTCGCGGACTTCAAGGGCTTCAGGGGCGACGGCAACCGCTTCGAGCGCCGGCAGCAGGCCGAACTCGCGCAGGATGCGGGTGGCGTTGGGGGTGAGCTGAAGGCCGGCGCCGACCTCCTCGAAGGCGGGCGCCTGTTCCAGCACGGTCACATCGAGGCCGGCGCGGCGCAGCGCGACGGCACAGGCCAGTCCGCCGATGCCGCCACCGGCGACGACGGCGCTGGAGGCGGCTTTCGGCGCGATCGCCATGGCTCAGGCCGCGACCGGCCGTCCCTGCCACACGCAGGAGTCGGGCTTGGCCTCGCTGGCCTTCAGCGCCGGATTGTAGCGATAGAGCGTCGAGCAATAGGAGCAGATGATCTCGTTCTCATCGCCCATGTCGAGGAAGATGTGCGGGTGGTCGAACGGCGGCGTGGCGCCGATGCACATGAACTCGCGCGCGCCCACCTCGATCACCGGCACGCCGAGATCGTTGCAGAAGTGAGGAATTCCGATCGCTGCCATGTCTGCCTCGTGTGCCGTGTCGCGCGCGCGGATGCGACCCGCTTCGTCGCGGCGGACATTAGCGCTTCGCGGCTGCGGACGGAAGGTGGGCAAATGTACGTTCCGGGCACTTAAAATGCCACATTGCCCTCCCTATATGAAGGAAGCTGCCGTAAGGGCAGGTCAGGGAGAGGCGTTCAGCTTCCAGAGGCGAAATGAAAATTTTCAAGCGTTTACCGGCATTTATGGGCGTCCTTATGCTGGGCGCCGCCATGACCATCGCGGCCGTGGGCGAAGCGGACGCGCGCAAGGGCGGCGGCTTCGGCAGCCGGGGTGCGCGCACGGATACCGCTCCTGCGGCCACGTCAACCGCGCCGAACACGGCGGCGCCCATCCAGCGCTCGGCCACGCCCGCGCAGACGCAGACGGCCAATGCCGCCGGCGCCACGCGCGGCGGCCTGTTCGGTGGCGGCTTTGCCGGCTCCATGCTGCGCGGCCTTGCCATCGGCGGACTGATCGGTCTGCTGCTGGGCAACGGCCTTGGCGGTCTTGCGGGCATGTTCGGCCTGCTGCTGCAGGTGGGCCTCGTCGCGCTGGTCGCCTTCCTCGCCTATCGCTTCTTTGCCGGTCGTCGCCAGCAGGCGCCGGCCCCGGCAGGGGCGGGCGGGTCGTTCGGCCTCAATCGCGGCATGTTCGACACCGGCTCGCAGGGGACCGGACAAGGCCGCAGCGCGCTGGGCGGGTTCGGTGGCATGGGCGGTGGCGGGACGGCGCCGGGTGGCGCTCCCGCTGGTGCGCCCCAGTCGGACGCCGGCTTCCAGTCGGTGCCCCAGCAGCGCGTCTACCAGCCGGCCCCCAACCGCAAGGTGAAGGACGAGCTTGGGCTGACCGGCGATGACTTCGGTGTCTTCGAGCAGCGCCTTGCCGCCATCCAGGACGCCTTCACCCGTGAGGACCGCACCGCCCTGTCGCGGCTTGCCACGTCCGAGGTGGTCGAGGTGCTGGGTGAGGAACTGGATCGCAATGCGGCCCAGGGCCTGCGCAACGAAGTGCGCGACGTGAAGCTCGTGCAGGGCGATCTGTCCGAGGCGTGGCGGGAAGATGCCCGCGAATACGCGACGGTCGCCATGCGCTACAGCATGGTGGACGTGATGCGGGATCGCGCCTCGGGTGCCCTCGCACCCGGCAGCAGCGAGACGCCGGAGGAGGTCACGGAAGTGTGGACCTTCGTGCGCCCGCGCGGCGGCCAGTGGATGCTCTCCGCCATCCAGGACGTGTGATCCTGCCGGGCGGCCGAAGCTGCCCTGCTGAATGAGTTGAGCCCCGGCACTCCCCTGTGCCGGGGCTTTTTTGTGTCGGCCGTCAGGGCGTGGTGCGGCTCGCGAGGCTGGCGACGCCCGCGCCCACCAGCAGGGACCCGCCGATGCGATTCAGCCACCGCAACAGCACGACATCGCCCAGCGTCCGCCGCGCGCCCGAGGCGAGCAGGGCATAGGCCCCCACATTGAGGGCCGCGAGCGTCAGGAAGGTCGCCTCCAGGATCACTATCTGCGGCAGGAGATCGCCGCTGCGGTCGAGGAATTGCGGCAGGAAAGCCACGAAGAAGGTCAGCGTCTTCGGGTTCAGCGACGTGACCAGGAAGGCGTGCGAGAACAGGCGGAGGGCGGGTACGTCCGCGCGGCTCGGTGCCGCCTCCAGCCGCCCGCCGGCCCGGAACAGCTTCACGCCCATATAGATGAGATAGGCCGCCCCCAGCCATTTGAGCGCGGTGAACAGCGTCGCCGACGCCAGCAGCAGCGCGCCGACCCCCAGCAGGGAGAAGGTCATGGCGGTGAAGTCGCCCAATGTCACGCCGATGGCCAGCGGCAGGGCCGCGCGCCATCCCTGGCCCAGCGCATAGGACACTACCAGCAGGACGGTAGGGCCGGGAATGACAAGCAGGATGGCGGATGCGGCGGCGAATGCGGCCCAGGTTTCGAAGGTCATTTTTCAGTCTCCCTCCACCCTAAAGCTCCCGTCCGAAACGTCCGTCAAGCGCGGGCCGCCACCCGTGAATAAGGGGCTTTCCGGATGCGGCAATCCGCCTCATCATCGGCCTCTGTTGTCCGTGCGTTGCTCACCATACCTAAGCAGCAGCAATCCGGGCCCCTCTGGCGCGTCTCAACTGATGCGTGATGTCGGACTGCTGCGACGGTGTTACCGGCGAGGGGCTCTTGAGCGGATTGGAACCACAATTGAACACGTCTGCCGCTGGCGCCCGCATTGGCGCCGGGCGCAAAGCCCTGTTCGCCGTCAATCCCAAGGCGCGGCAGGGGGACGGATGCGCGCGCGCCGTGCGCGCCATTCTGGAAGCCGGCGGGCTGTCGCTCATCGACCTGGATCTCAGCGACGGCGAGAGCTTTTCGGACGTCATCCGCCGGCGTGCCGGGGAGTGCGACCTCATCGTGCTTGGCGGCGGCGACGGCACCCTGAACGGGGCGGTTCGCGGCCTCTATGACACTGGGCTCCCGCTCGGGGTGATCCCGCTCGGCACCGCCAACGACTTTGCCCGAACCGTGGGCATTCCCGCAGACCCGGAAGCCGCCGCGCGGCTCATCGTGGATGGGCAGCCGCGCCTCGTGGACGTCGGCGAGGTCAATGGGCACCTGTTCCTCAATGTCGCGTCCATCGGCTTCTCGGCGGACCTCGCGCGCGAGCTGACCGGGGCGGCGAAGAAGAAATGGGGCAAGCTCGGCTATGCCATCACCGCTGCGCGCATCCTCGCCCAGTCGCGGCTCTTCACGGCCTATATCGAGCATGACGGCACCATCGAGACCGTCCGCACCCTTCAGGCCTCGGTCGGCAACGGGCGCCACTATGGCGGCGGAATGACCGTGGCGCAGGACGCGACGGCGGACGACGGCACGCTCGATTTCTACAGCCTTGAGGTCGATCACTGGTGGAAGCTGCTGCTGCTCCTGCCGAGCCTGCGCGAGGGCACGCAGGGCCGCTGGAGCGAAGTGCGCACCTTCCGCACCACCGACGTGGTCATCAACACCCGCAAGCCGCGCGCGGTGAACACCGATGGCGAGCTGACCACCTGGACCCCCGCCACCTTCCGCATTCATCCGGCCGCGCTGCGCGTCTATGCGCCGGCGACGCCACCCGCTCCCGTTCCGTCCTCCCGCCGGTTTGCGCCGCGCACCCCCAAACCCCCTCGCTGAGAGCCTGAAGATGGACTATCTGCTGCAACTCATGGCCGATCCCGCCGCATGGGTGGCCCTTATCACGCTGATCGCCATGGAAGTGGTGCTCGGCATCGACAACCTGATCTTCATCTCGATCCTCACCAACAAGCTGCCGGAAGCCCAGCGCTCGCGCGGGCGGCGCATCGGCATCGGGCTCGCGCTGATCCTGCGCCTCGGCTTGCTGGGCAC
>NCCY01000070.1 GCA_002279855.1 Rhizobiales bacterium 12-68-15 | reverse complement strand
GGCGGCGCGGTGCCATGTGGACAAGTCGGCCGCCTGGCTTCAGTGGCGCTATGCCGCCGAGCCGGGCGGGGCCTATCAGACCTATCTCACGGGCGATCCGGATTTTCCCGATGCGCTCATCGTGTTCGAGGAAATTCGCGAGACGGGCGTCCCGCCTGTGCTGCTGGTGCAGGAATGGCTGGCGCGCGATACCCATCTGCGCCTGAAGGCCATGAAGGGTCTGGTGGCCCTTGCGGCACGGCGCGGCTGCGGCTCGGTGGTTCTCTATACCAATGACCCGCAGGCGGGCATCCTGCTGCGGGGTGCGCTGTTCCTCCCGCGCCCCGGCATGCCCATCGGCGCCACGGGTTTCGGTCCCGACAAGGCGAAGACGCCCCTGAAGCCGGGACAGATCGTGCTGATGGGCGGCGACAAGGATTGAGCCTCAGTCTGGCTAGGACGCGCGTCTCATGACAATGCGGGGGCGGCGGCAAAGGCCGAGAGGTGGCGCCCCATGGCGGCGAGATGGCGCCCTTCCACCATGGCGACTTCGGCTTCCGCGATCCGCACCCGCGCCTGCGCCACGCCGCGCCAGGGCTGGGGAATGCGGCCGGGGTCCGGCACCTGCGCATCGAAGACCTGCCGCATGGTGCGGGCAAGTTCCGCCATGTTCCGGGATGTGGAGCCGGGCCGCACCAGATAGCGCGTGGCGCGGTGGGTGGAGCACCAGACGGCGCCATGGCGGGCGAGTTTCAGCCACAGGTCCCAGTCCTCGGAGATCCGGTAGCGCTCGTCGAATCCGCCAACCGCCTCCAGCGCGCTGCGCCGGGTCAGGACGGAGGACGTGCCGCAGACCATTTCCGCCAGCAGCATCGCAAACGCGTTTTCGCCGAGAGGCACCAGCCCTGACCGTCCGGCGAGGAAGGCCCGGAACAGTGGCCAGTAGTCGAACTGATAGCCCACGAGCCGCCCCTGCGGGTCCACCGACATGACATCCGCGAAGGTGAGCGCGACGCTGTCATCCGCCGCCATCAGCGCGAGCCGGTCGGTGAGGGCGTCGGGCAGATACTGGTCATCGGCATCGAGGAAGGCGATGAGGTCGCCCGACGACGCGGCGATGCCGGCATTGCGGGCAGCAGCCACACCGCGCGCTGGCCCCCGGATGGCGCGCAGCAACGGGTCGGCCGCTGCCGCCTGCGCGAGATAGTCGGAGGTGCCGTCGCTGGACCCGTCATCGACCACCACGATCTCGACCGCACCGATGGCCTCCGCACCGATATTTTGCCGGCGGATGCTGGCGATGGCGTCGGGCAGGAAAGCGAGGCAGTCGCGGCTGGGGATGACGACACTGAGAAGCGGCTTCATGGGATTCCCGTCTATCCGAAACTGGCCGCGATCCGGTCGATCAGCCGCTGGACAAGGTCCGCTTCCCCACCGAGGCGCTCCGCCGTGCGCAGGCCGGCAGCGGCGGTGCGGGTGCGTAGCGCATCGTCGGTCCAGGCCCGGCGGATCGCCTCCGCGAGGGCGGCGGGGTCTTCCGGGGGCACCGCGATGATCTCGTCGGTGAAGATGTCGGTCATGCCCGGTCCGGCGCTGCCGATCACGCACTTGCCCAGCGCCATGGCATTGAGGGCGGTGGAGATGCCGGAGGCGACCCGGGAAGCGGCAGGCGCTCCATGGCGGCGAAGAAGGTGTCGAAGTCGCGCATGGAGCGGCCGAAGGTGAGGACATAATCCTCGCTGCGCACCGCCGTCGCCACGTCGGAAGGGTCGAGGTTCACCTTGAACGGCACATAGGCGCAGCGTTCGGGCGGAATGCCGTAGATGTCGGCGAGGCCCCGCGTGTCGCGGAAGAAATTGATGTAGAGGTCCGCGCCGGACAGGGGCCGCCGCTTGAAAATGTGAGACGCACGGCTCTTGAAGGTGGACGGGCGGCGGAAGATCAGGTCGATGGCAACAATGGGCCGGTAAGGACACAGGCCGAGGCGCCGGGCGAGCACAAGCTGCATCACCGTGTGCGCATCGCCATTCACGACCAAAACCGCGTCGTCCCGCCCGCCCAGGCGGCGAAAGTCCGCGAAGCTTCGTGCGATCGCCGTCTCGCCTGTTGCCCCATCCGTTGTGCGCCAGCGGGCCGGGAAGGCGGTGTAATTGGTCACGATCAGCATGGCCGGACCTCAGCGTGAGGGCGCCGCCGGCTTTTCAAGCCAGTCCGGCAGGGAGGCGGTCAAAGGCGGGGCTGCCCCGGGGGTGCAGGCGCCCGGCCGGTGCCAGACGCAGGCATCGCCCCGCGTGCCGTTGCCATAGCAGGCGAGGCGCGCAAATCCGAGGGGCGCAAGGTCCGGCAGCGGATCGGACGGGGCGTCCGCCGTGGTGATGGCATAGTTGAAGGCGGCGCTCTGAGCCTCGGCCTGCGCGCCGGTGGCCTGGGCGCCATAGAGCGGGATGCGCGGGGCGGTGGAGACATAGCCGCCGCTGAGCCACCACGCGCTGCCGGGCACGATGGCGAGGCCGCAGGCGTCGGGAGCGGCATTCACCTGCCGGGTCGCGAGCATCGTGCCGCGCCCCACCAGCCAGTGGGGGGCAAAGTGGCTGAAGGCGCCCAGCAGGCCGGACATGACCGCCACGAAGACGATGCCGCCGGCCGCCAGCCATGCGGTGCGCACGCGCCCCTCCCACAGGCGCAGCGTCAGTTCCGCCATGCCGATGCCGGACAGGGTGAGCACCAGCGGGATGCCGGGATACATGTAGCGGGGGCTCTTCATCTCGACGACCATGAGCAGCGCCACGTTGAAGAGGAAGACCGCCAGCAGCAGCGGCAACCGCCGCGCGCCGATGAGGCCGGTGAGCAGCAGGAGCGGGAAGGCCCCGGAATAGAAGGCCACCAGCCAGCCGGGATAATTGTACCACGGCACATAGCCCCAGTTGCCGGTTTCGGTCTCGCCGATGCTGGAGCCCACATATTTCACATATTGCAGGATGGAGTTGAACGGCACGCCGAAGGTCGCAAAGTCCAGCGGCCCCAGCACCCCGAGCCCGATCACCCCGCCAAGGCCGAGGGCCAGATAGCGCGCGGGATGAAGCCGCCCCACCCAGAAGGCGCTTAGCGCTGCCAGCGGGCCGAGCTGCATGCGGAAGGCGGTGGCGAGGCCGAACAAAAGTCCCGCCGCGAACAGCCGCCGCAGGTTTGTCGCCGGCCCGTTCGGATAGGCAAGATAGAGGGCCGGCACCAGGCAATAGGTGCCGAAGGAATCCTGCAGGGGGTGGCCGGCATAATAGACGGTCTCGAACCAGTAGGCCGCGAACGCACCGCAGAGCGCGGCGCCCACCGCCCCGCCGAACCGCCAGCCCCACAGGAAGCAGGGGGCGATCAGGGTCAGGGAGAACAGGCTGCACATGGCGATGGCGCCCATGATGCGCAGGTCCGGCCCCCCGCCCAGCAGCGCCGCCAGCTTCATGCCCGGAGCAATCAGCCCGGCCGTGAGCCAGGAGCGGGCGCCCACCACATACTCCCACGGCACGAGGCCCTGGCCTGTGAGCATCCGATGGGCCTGCTCCAGATACTGCATGGTCACGTCGGGATAGCTGCTGTTGGGAAAGCGCCAGGCCACGAACAGTTTCACGGCGAAGGACGAGGCGATCAGGCCGGCCAGCAGCAGCTTCATGGCCGGGGGCAGGGGGGTGGCCTCGCCCGCCGCGCGGCGCATTCCGGTCTGGTCCATCTTCGCTCCTCCTGCCTTGCGCCTCCTTCCTAGAGCGTTTTGATCGCGAGTGGGACCACCGTTCGCGTCGGGAACAGCCCCGCATTCCCTCCGGCCGGAGTTTCCCATGCCGAGGAACCGCCTCATCGCAGGGTTGTCGGCGCTGTCGGTGAGCCTTGCCCTCGGCGGCTGCGCCAGCACGTCCCGCGACCCCACAGCGCTCATCCCCTCCGATGTCCGCGCCAGCGTCATCGCCGAGGACCGGATGGAGAGCGGCAGCATCTCGGTGCAGGACATGCTGGCGCGCGCCCGCGATCAGGAGGGCGGACAGGGCACCCCCGGGCAAGGGGCGCTCGGGCAAGGGGCGCCGGGACAGGGAGCGCCCGAGACCACGGGCAGCGTCGTGCCGGGCGCCCCGCCTGCTTCCGCCCCCCGCCCCCCGCCGTCAGCGTCAGCCGCCCTGCCGGAGCCGGCGGAACCGAAGGCGTTCTTCGACATCACGTTCGATGCCGCCGAGGACGCCCCGCCCGCCGCCGTGAAGGAGGCGCTGGCCCGGAAGATCAAGGCCGCGCGCCTGTCCGCTAAGACTGAGGTAACGATATTGTCCGGCCCCGGGCCGGGAACAACGGCTTTTGACCAGGCGCTGCTGGCGAACAGGCGGGCGCGCAATGTAAGATCACTGCTTCCGGAGGGCTGGAAGGCGTCGCAGGTCTATAATCCCGATTTCCCTCCGGACACCGTACGCATCGTTCTGGGTCTCGCACCGTGATTGCAATGTTCGAAACCACATCCGACACGCTGGCTTACCTGGTTCAGGTGGCCTGGCGGCGGCGGTTTCTCGCCTTCATCCCGGTTCTTCTCCTGCCGCCTCTGGCGCTGGTGGCTGCCATGCTGGCGCCGCAGCGCTATGAGGCGCGCATGACGCTGCTGGTGCAGGAGCCGGCGAAGCTCAATCCGATCCTCAACGACATTGCGGTGAATCCGAACCTGAAGGAACGCATGTCGGCGCTGATCGCGCTCGCCCATTCGGAAGTGGTGCTGGGCCGCGTGCTGGAGGATCTCGGCCGCATTGGTCCCGATACCGATCCGCGGGTGAAGGAAGACATGGTGCGCAGCCTCTCGGCGGCGGTGAGCATCCAGCTTGTCGGCACCGACATCATCGAGATGAAGTTCCGCGCGCTGGACCCGACCTCGCCGGCCATCACCCTCGAAGCGCTCTCGAAGCGCTTCATCGAGCGTCTGGTCTCGCCGGAGCGGACGGCGGTGGAAGACAGCGAACGCTTCCTCAAGGGCCAGATGAACGAGCGGCGTGTGTCGCTGGAGCAGGCCGAGCGCGCCTTCTCGGCCTTCCGGAGTGCCAATGCCGACAAATTGCCCGCGCTCTATAACAGCACCGTCCAGCGCCTCGCCCAGCTTGAGCAGCAGATCGAGACCAAGGAAATGGAGCTGGGTACGGCCGACGCCACGCTCGCGGACCTGCGGCGGCGCCTTGCCACCACCAATCCGCTGATCGGGCGGATCGAGGAGGCCATCGTCCAGGTGTCCGCGGAACTCGCCTCGCTCCGCGCCCGCTATACCGACCAGCATTCCGAAGTGCAGGCGGCCATGCGCAAGCTGGAGCGGCTGAACGACGAACGCCAGCATCTGCTCTCCTCCGCACGGGACATCGAATCGGTGGATCTCGACCGGCTGTGGAATCTTGCGGCCGGCGTCACCCAGTCCGGAGACACCGCGAACGAAACCCGCACCGCTCCGCTCCTGGTCTCGCAGCTCCAGAAGCTGCAGGAGGCGCAGGCGCGGAAGGTGGGGCTGGAGAAGGAGGTCGAGCAGCTCAAGGCCGCTTCCGTCATGCTCCAGCGGGACATTGCCGCCTTCGGGCCGATCGAGTCCCAGCAGCAGAATCTGGAGCGGGCGGTCACCATCGCGCGGGAAAATTTCGATTCGCTCGCCAAGCGCTACGAGATGGCCCGCGTCACCGGCGCGCTCGGCCAGTTTGAGGCGCCCGAGCGCGTGAAGACCCTGGAGCCGCCGGCCAATCCGGCCCCCAAGGTCACGCCGGGCTATTTCCTGTATGTGCTGGCGGGCATCGTGGCGGGCATTGGGCTCGGTGGCGCGCTGGCGGGGGCGGCAGAGCTTCTCGACAGCCGGCTGCGCCGTCCGCAGGATTTCGCGCGGGTGCTGGGCATTCCTGTCATCGCGCGCATTCCCCGCATCGACCCAGTGGGGCGCCCCGCCTGACGGCTGCGGCGGGGCTCCCCGCCGTGTCTCTCTTCCATCCGTGGTGCGCTGGCGGAAGGCCGGTCAGTCGGCGAATTCCAGCCGCAGGTCCAGCGTCGAGCGCCGCCCGACATCGTCGCTATGGGCGGTGAGGAAGACATCCGCCGCCTCCCGCCCGAGATCGCGCAGGTGCTGGAAGAAGGCCCATTCCGCATTGAGCTTCGAGGACACATCGAGGCCGGCCAGCTGGTCCTCGCCGCCGATGCGATGCAGCCGCACCCGGCGATATCCCGAGCCGCCGAGGGCGATGCGGCTCAGCAGCCCCTTCTCCGCCATCTGCGTCACCTGGTCGATGACCCGAAGCTGGGCCAGCAGCGAGGCGTTGAAGGTGATCTCGTTGATGCGGTTCTGGATCTCCGCCGCCGTGCGCGGGGTCTCCTCGCGGCGGATGGGATTGATCTGGACGAGGAGGATGTCGTCGGCTTCCGCATGTTCGTAGAGCGGGAACAGGGGCGGATTGCCCATATAGCCGCCATCCCAATAGGGCACGCCGTCGATCTCCACCGCCTGGAACAGGAAGGGGAGGCAGGCGGACGCCATCACCGCGTCGGCGCTCATCTCCTCATGTCCGAAGATGCGGGCACGGCCGGTCTGGACGTTGGTGGCGGAGATGAAGACCTTGACGTCCGAGCGGCGGATCGCTTCGAAGTCCACATGCGCCTCAAGCAGTTCGCGCAGCGGATTGATGTTGAGGGGGTTGAAGTCGTAGGGCGACAGGAACCGGCTCGCCATCTCGAAGGCAATGTAAGCGGGGGTCTTGGCCAGTGACCAGTTGCCCATGAGGCGGTCGAAGGTGGTGCGCTGGAGCGGCGAGAGACGGCCGTCCCGCGAAACATCCCGCCAGAACTGGGCAAGGGCGGCGCGGGCCTCGGCGGGGCCGCCTTTGGCGAGGCCGGAGGCGATGACTACCGCATTCATGGCGCCGGCCGACGTACCGGACAGGCCGGAGATGGAAAACCGGCCCGCCTCCAGCAGGCGATCCACCACGCCCCAGGTGAAGGCGCCATGGGCGCCGCCCCCCTGGAGCGCGAGGGACAGGGGCAGGATGGCGTCGGAACGGGCCATCACGCCCGGCCTGGCCTCATTCGGCCACCCATCCGCCGTCGATCTGCTGCATGGTGCCGGTGATGGAGCGGGCGCCGTCGGACGTCAGCCACAGGGCCAGCGCGGCGACTTCCTCCACCGTCACGAACTCCTTGGTGGGCTGGGCGGCCAGCAGCACGTCATGCTTCACCTGTTCCTCGGTGATGCCGCGGGCCTTCGCCTGGTCGGGAATCTGCTTCTCCACCAGGGGCGTCCAGACATAGCCGGGGCAGATGGCGTTGCAGGTGATGCCGAAGGTGGCGGTTTCCAGCGCGATGGTCTTGGTCAGGCCGGCAATGCCGTGCTTGGCCGAGACATAGGCCGACTTGAAGGGCGAGGCCACCAGCGCGTGGGCCGAGGCGGTGTTGATGATGCGGCCCCACTTGCGGGCCTTCATGCCAGGAATGGCGGCGCGGCTGGCATAGAAGGCGGCCGACAGGTTGATGGCGATGATCTGGTCCCACTTCTCGATGGGGAACTCTTCCACCGGCGCCACATACTGGATGCCGGCATTGTTCACCAGCACGTCGCAGGCGCCGAGCTCGGTCTCGGCGAGCTTCACCATCGCCTCGATCTCTTCATGCTTCAGCATGTTGGCGGGCGAATAGAGCGCCTTGACGCCGAAATCGCTCTCGATCTTCGCGCGTTCCGCCTCGATGGCCGCTGCATCGCCAAGGCCGTTGATGACCACATTCGCACCGTCCTGGGCATAGGCGCGGGCGATGGCGAGCCCGATTCCGCTGGTTGAGCCCGTGACGACGGCGACCTTACCCTTCAAGGACATGTTGCTTCCCCATTGCAAACCGCCGGATGGCGGCGATTCTGGCCGGCGCCGAGGCGGCGCGATGGCATTCTGGCATGCGGGCGTGACGCAGGCGTCACACCCGGAACGAACCCCAGGAGCTTGCGCCGCAAACGCCTGGAGCGCAACGCACACCTTGGTCTGCCCCGTCCCGCCCCATGTGGTGCGTGGTGCGGATGGGGCACAATTCGCTAGGTTCCGTTATGGCAAGGGAGGCGGCGACTTGTTACATTGTAACCATGCACCAGACCTCCACCCTTCACGGGCATGACCATGACCACGACCATGGCCAATGCGTGGCCGGCGCCATGGAGCGCGTCGAGCGCCGCTGCGCCGAAAAGGGCCTGCGGCTGACGCCGCTGCGCCGGCGCGTGATGGAGACGCTGGCGGAAAGCCATGTGCCGCTGGGCGCGTATGAACTGGTGGACCGGCTCGGCACCAGTGGCGAGCGGCCGCCGCCCATGTCGGTCTACCGGGTGCTGGATTTCCTGGTGGCGCAGGGGCTCGCCCACCGCATCGAGAGCCGCAACGCCTTCCTCGCCTGCGGCCATGCCCATGAGCAGGACGAGGTGGCGCTGTTCCTCATCTGCGAGCAGTGCGGCGCGACGCGGGAGGTGGCCTCCCATGCCGTCGGCCGGGATCTGACCTGGGCGGCGCGGGCGGCGGGGTTCGAGCCCCGCCAGCGCGTGCTGGAACTGAACGGCCTGTGCGCCCATTGCCGCGAGCGGCGCTGAGCGGCGTGACATGATGCTGTCGCGCTCCCGCGCGAGGGTGGCACGCAGGTGTGCATTGACGGGCCGGGGCCGGGAGCCTACCCGTGCCCCGTTCGCATTCACAGGATGGCATCCATGACCCTGCCCTGCGCCGTCGTGCCCGATGAACTGCTGCAAGCCGGCCCCGCCGTTCGCCGCAGCACCGTGGGCGTGCCGGTCGGCCGCGTGCAGGTGGGGGGCGGCGCCCCCGTGGTCGTCCAGTCCATGACCAATACCGATACGGCGGACATTGCCGGCACGGTGCGGCAGGTGGCGGCACTGGCCCGCGCGGGTTCCGAGATCGTGCGCATCACGGTGGACCGGGACGAGGCCGCCGCCGCCGTGCCGCACATCCACGAAAAGCTCCTCGCCATGGGGCTGGACGTGCCGCTGGTGGGTGACTTCCATTATATCGGCCACAAGCTCCTGGCCGATCATCCGGCCTGCGCCGAGGCGCTGGCGAAATACCGCATCAATCCGGGAAATGTCGGCTTCGGCGACAAGAAGGACCGGCAGTTCGCCGCCATCGTCGAGACCGCCATCCGTCACGACAAGCCGGTGCGCATCGGCGCCAACTGGGGGTCGCTGGACGGCGAGCTGCTCACGCGCCTGATGGACGAGAATGCCCGCCTGCCCCAGCCCGCCGAGGCGCGCGCTGTGACGCGCGAGGCGCTGGTGCGCTCCGCTCTGCTCTCCGCCGCCCTCGCCGAGGAGATCGGCCTGCCGCGGGATCGCATCATCCTCTCCGCCAAGGTGTCGGCGGTGCAGGACCTGATCGCGGTCTATTCCGAACTGTCGCGCCGCGCGGACTATGCGCTCCATCTCGGCCTCACCGAGGCGGGCATGGGTTCCAAGGGCATCGTTGCCTCCACCGCCGCCATGGGCGTGGTGCTCCAGGCCGGCATCGGCGACACCATCCGCGTCTCGCTGACGCCCGAGCCCAATGGCGACCGCACCCGCGAGGTGCAGGTGGCGCAGGAAATCCTGCAGACCATGGGCCTGCGCACCTTCGTGCCGCTGGTCGCCGCCTGCCCCGGCTGCGGGCGCACCACATCCACCGTGTTCCAGGAACTGGCGCAGAGCGTGCAGGACATGATCCGCGAGCGCATGCCGGAATGGAAGAAGTCCTATCCCGGCGTCGAGGCGCTGAACGTGGCTGTGATGGGTTGCATCGTGAACGGGCCGGGCGAGAGCAAGCACGCCGACATCGGCATCTCCCTGCCCGGCACCGGCGAAACCCCCTCCGCCCCGGTCTTCATCGACGGGAAGAAAGCCATCACCCTGCGCGGCCCGAACATCCAGCAGGAGTTCCGCGCGCTGGTGGAAGACTATGTCGCCCGCCGCTACGGCGTCGCCCGTCCGGAGCCGGCGGACGCCGCGGAATAGGCCTCTGCGCTATCCCGGCCCGCACCGCGCTTCACGATCGGGACAGCAAGAACACCCCGAACAGGGCCTCGTCGCCGGTCCAGGCGTCCTCGATGTGCCAGCCGGAGGCGTCGGCGAGCGCACGGATTTCGGGCAGGTCGTATTTGTACGAATTCTCCGTGTGGATGGTCTCGCCGCACGCGAAATGGAACATCTGCCCGGCGACGGCCACCGACTGTTCTTCGAGGCTGACGATGTGCATCTCGATCCGGCCCAGCTCGGAATTGAACACCGCCCGGTGCGCGAAGCGGGACAGGTCGAATCCGCCGCCAAGCTCGCGGTTGATGCGGGACAGAAGATTGAGATTGAAGGCCGCAGTGACACCGGCGGCATCGTCATAGGCCGCCTCAAGCCGCTCCTTGGCCTTCTTGAGGTCCACTCCGAGCACCAGCCGGGCGTCGGCGCCGAGGGTGCGGCCGGCTTCGACGAGGAAGCGCCGCGCCTCTTCCGGCGTGAAATTGCCGATGGTCGAGCCGGGAAAGAAGCCCAGAACTCTGCCGCCGCTCACCTGCGGCAGTGTGAGCGAAGCGGTGAAATCTCCAACCACGGGCATGATTTTCAGGCGGGGATAGGCATGCGCCAGTTCCCCGCTCGCGGCGATCAGGTGCTTTTCCGAAATGTCGATCGGAATATAGGCCGCCGGTTGTTCCAGGGCGTCGAGCAGGGTGCGCACCTTGACCAGGGACCCGGCGCCGAATTCCACCAGAATGGCCTGCCGCCCCACCGCCCGCCCGATGTCCGCAGCATGCTCGGTCAGGATCCCGGCCTCCGTGCGGGTCGGGTAATATTCCGGGAGCGTGCAGATCCGGTCGAACAGGCGGGAGCCGGCGGCGTCGTAGAAATATTTCGGCGGCAGGCTTTTGCGCGCGGCGCCGAGGCCGGCGATGACATCGGCACGGAACGTCCCGGTGCCGGATGCCTCCGACGCGGTCCCGCCGACGTCGTTCCTGAGAGGCGCGGTCATGCGGCGTCTTCCGCGAGGCGCAGGCCGGCGAATACCCACCTTTGATGGGGATAGAAGAAATTGCGGTAAGTGGCGCGGACATGGCCGTCCGGTGTGGCGCAGCAACCGCCGCGCAGCACGAACTGGCTCGCCATGAACTTGCCATTGTACTCGCCCAGCGCGCCGGGCGCCGGTTTGTAGCCGGGATACGGGCTATAGGGGCTCTGGGTCCATTCCCACACATCGCCGAAAAGCTGGGTCGGGGCGCCCTCCTGGTCCGGACCCGCGACCGGCCGCAGATAGCCCGACCCGGCGAAGTTGCCCTCGGGCGGACAGGAGCGCGCGACCACCTCCCATTCGGCCTCGGTCGGCAGCCGCTTTCCCGCCCAGCGGGCGAAGGCATCGGCCTCGTAATAGGAAACATGGCAAACCGGCGCCGCCCGGTCGACCGGGTGCTGGCCGGACAGGGTCATGGCGTCCCAGCCATCCGGCCCGCGTTCCCAGTAGAGCGGGGCCTCATACTCACCCGCCTTCACCCGCGCCCAGCCGTCGGCAAGCCACAGGTCCGCCCGCCGGTAGCCGCCATCCGCCATGAAGTCCAGCCACTCGCCATTGGTCACGGGCCGCGAGGCTAGCCGGAACGGCTGGAGCAGGGTCCGGTGACGGGGGCCTTCATTGTCGTAGGCGAAGTCCGCTCCGGCATGCCCGATTTCGACGATGCCGCCGGGATGATCGTGGAAGCGCAGGGCCGGCGCCTCGCGCGCGAGGCTCGGGCGGTAAGGCGTATAAGCGGGCTTGAGCGGATTGCGGGCGAACAGGTTGAGGATGTCCATCAGGATCAGTTCCTGATGCTGCTGCTCGTGATGGTTGCCGATGTCCACGAGCGGCGCGATCCGCTCCCAGGTCTCGACGTCCGCCACCGAGAACAGGCGCTCCATCCCGGCCGTCACATGTGCCCGGTATTCCGCAACCTCCACGACGCCGGGTCGGGTGATGAGCCCGCGCTCGAACCGGGGATGGCGGGAGCCGGCGGCCTCGTAATAGGAATTGAAGAGATGGGAAAACTGCGGGTGGCGCACCTCGTAGCCCGTCAGGTGCGGCACCAGAATGAAGGTCTCGAAAAACCAGCTCACATGGGCGAGGTGCCATTTGGTCGGGCTGCAATCCGGCATGGATTGCACGGTCTGGTCCTCGGCGGTCAGCGGCTGCGCGAGCGCCTCGCTATGGGCGCGCACGGTCCGGAAGCGTTCCACGAGAAGGTCTCTCGCATCACCGTGGGGCTGGGCGCTTTCGCGCGTCTGCATGGGCGTCTCCCTCCAGGCCGTTCGCTTCGGACCAACGTCCCGCGAACCGGGAAAGTTCATGCCGAGCGCGTGTTCCCCATCCTCCCGGCCCGATAGAGATGGGGCCGCCGGAAGCGGGCGCAATGGGCCGGGGCGAAAGTCCGGCTCCACGCGCGGACCTGCCTGCTTTAGGATTGCAGGAAAGGGAACCTCACCCCACCGGCCGCCTGTCCTCGATCGTCTTCGCGTCCGCCGGGAGCGTGCCCGGCGCCAGCAGGGCGAGGCGGCCGCGCAGCTTGGTGGCGGCGCGCAGGTCGTCCAGCAGTGAGTCCTGCGAAAGGGCGGCGGGGTCTGAGGTCTCCACTTCCAGCAGCATGTCGTCGCTGGAGCCGTCATGGCTCACCACAAGACGGGCCTTGCTGACCGCCGGGTGCTTCTTCAGCGCGGCGGTGACCTGCACCGGATGGACGAACATGCCGCGGATCTTGGTCACCTGGTCGGCGCGCCCCATCCAGCCGCGCAGACGGGCATTTGTGCGCCCGCACGGGCTGGTGCCGGGCAGAAGGGCGGAGAGGTCGCCGGTGGCGAAGCGGATCAGGGGATAGTCCGCTTCCAGCAGGGTCACCACCACTTCGCCCACCTCGCCCTCGCTCTCCACCGGGTCGCCGGTGCCGGGACGCAGGATTTCCACGATGACGTGCTCGTCCAGGATCATCCCCTCTTCCGCCTCGCTCTCATAGGCGACGAGGCCGAGATCGGCCGAGCCATAGCTCTGCCGGGCGATGATGCCCGCCGCCCGCAGCGCCGCGCGCTGGGCGGGCAGGAAGGCCTCGCCCGTCACCAGCGCCTTGGTCATGGAGGAGATGTCCGCGCCCTCTTCCCGCGCCTTGTCCACGAGGATCTTCAGGAAGGACGGGGTGCCGGCATAGCCGTGGGGCCGGATGTCGGCGATGGCGCGCAGCTGGAGGTCGGTCTGGCCCACGCCGGCCGGCACCACGGCGCAGCCGAGCGCATGGGCGCCGCTCTCCATCATCGAGCCCGCCGGGGTCAGGTGATAGGAGAAGGTGTTGTGCAGGATCTCGCCCTGCCGGAAGCCGCAGGCGAACAAGGCGCGGGCGAAGCGCCAGTAATCGGGGCGGCGGCCTTCGGGATCATAGATCGGCCCGGGCGACATGAAGATGCGGGCGAGATCGCCGGGCTTGGTGCCATTGAGCCCGCCGAAGGGCAGGTTTCGGGGCTGGAGGGCGGGCAGGTCCGACTTGCGGGTGACGGGGAGCTGCGCGAGCGCTGCGCGGCTTGTCACCGCGCCGGGGTCCACCTCGCGCAGCAGCTCCGCGAAATAGGCGGAGCGGACCTTGGCGGTCGCCACCTGCCCGGGCAGCGCGGCCATGAGCGCAGCCTCGCGCGCCTCCGGCGCGCGGGTTTCGAGGGCGTCATAGAAGCGGGTGGTGTCGGTCATCTTGCCTCTCACAGCCACCGTTTGCGGCGCTTGAAGGATTTGAGGTTCTTGAAGGACTTGCGCTCCTCCCCGCCGCCCTGGCCGAGATAGAATTCCTTCACGTCCTCATTGGAGCGCAACTGCTCGGCCGTGCCGTCCAGCACGATCTTGCCCTGCTCCATGATGTAGCCGGTATCCGCCACCGAGAGCGCCACGCGGGCATTCTGCTCCACCAGAAGAATGGTGACCCCGAGATCCTTGTTGAGCTGCTTGATGATGCCGAACACCTCCTTCACCAGCAGCGGCGAGAGGCCCATGGACGGCTCATCCATCAGGATCAGCTTGGGCCGGGCCATCATGGCGCGGCCGATCGCCAGCATCTGCTGCTCGCCGCCGGAGAGATAGCCGGCAAGGCCGGTGCGCTCCTTGAGGCGGGGGAAATAGCCGTAGACGCGCTCGATGTCGTCCTTCACTCCGCCGTCGCGCCGGGTGAAGGCGCCGAGCCGCAGGTTTTCCAGCACCGTCATATCGGAGATGATGCGGCGCCCCTCCATCACCTGGAAGATGCCGCGCCGCACGATGCGATCCGGCTCGATGCCGTTGATCTTCTCGCCGAGGAACGTCACGTCGCCGCGCGTGATCTCG
>NCCY01000355.1 GCA_002279855.1 Rhizobiales bacterium 12-68-15 | reverse complement strand
CGGCCTGTTTCCCGGTCCCGTGGCCGGGCCGCTGGTGGCGCGGACGGCGGCGGCGGTGATCGGCAGGCCGCTGCCGGACTATCACCTCGCCTTGTGGCACGGCATCACCCCTGCCCTCGTCATGAGCCTTATCGCCTTTGCCGGCGGCGCGGCGCTGGTGATCGCCTTCCGCCGGGCGGACGGCATGCGCGCGCGCCTGCCGCGCCTCGACGCCAAAGCCATGTTCGAGGTGGTGACGGGCGCGCTGGTGGTGGCGAGCCGGCGCGGCCTTGCCGCCCTGCATGACGGCGCCCTCACGCGCTATATGGGCGTGACGGTGGCAACGCTGGTGGCGGTCGGGGGCTACGGCTTCTGGAGCGCCACCCATGGCGCCGGCACCCGCCCGCTGCTGCCGGTGACCGCACCTGCCCTCGCCGCCTTCCTCGCCCTCGTCGTCGCGAGCGGTGCGGTTCTGCTGTTCCATGGCGAGCGGCTGACGGCACTCATCCTCACCGGCGTGGTGGGCGTGGTGGTGGCGCTGGCCTTCCTGCAATTCTCCGCCCCGGACCTCGCCCTGACCCAGATCTCGGTGGACGTGGTCACCACCATCCTCATGCTGCTCGCCCTGAACCTCCTGCCCAAGGCGACGCCACGGGAGGACAGCCGCGCCGTGCGCTGGCGCGACGGCGCCATTGCGGGCCTTGCCGGCCTCGGGGTCGCGGGCCTCGCCTATGCCGTGATGACACGCAACGGCGTCTCCATTTCCGACTATTACCTCGCCCAGTCGAAACCCGGCGGGGGCGGCACCAATGTGGTGAACGTGATCCTTGTGGACTTCCGCGGCTACGACACCTTTGCCGAAATCATCGTGCTCGGCATCGCCGCGCTTTCCATCTACGCCCTGCTGGACCCGGCCCTGAAGGGCGCGGCGGTGCGGCGCATCAAGGCCATGCTGCCCCGGGAGGAAGCCCGGGACGCCCATCCCCTTCTCCTCGTTGTGGCGACCCGCGTGCTCCTGCCGCTGTCGCTGATGGTGGGGGCCTACATCTTCCTGCGCGGCCACAACCAGCCGGGCGGCGGCTTCGTCGCCGGCCTCGTGGTCGCCATCGCCTTCATCATGCAATACATCGCCTCGGGCTACAGCTGGGCGGCAGAGCGCATGAAGGTGGATTCGCAGTCCATGATCGGCGCCGGCGTCGCCATTGCCGGCCTCACCGGCATCGCCGCCTTCGCCTTCGGACGGCCGTTCCTGACCTCGGCCTTCGGCTATCTGAACTGGCCCGTGGTGGGCACATTCGAAGTGGCCTCGGCCATCGCCTTCGACCTCGGCGTCTTCCTCACCGTGGTGGGGGTCATGGTGCTGTCGCTGGCACAGCTCTCGCGCATTGCCGGCCGCATCGATCCGGCGCCCGAAGGCAAGGACGCCATGGACGTGCCGCTGGAACGCACCGCCCCCGGCGCCGCCGGCAGGGAGGGCTGAGCCATGGAGCTTCTCGTCGCCGCCGCCATCGGCATCCTCACCACGGTGGGCATCTACCTGATCCTGCGCGCCCACACCTTCCCGGTGATCCTCGGGCTCACCTTCCTGTCCTATGCGGTGAACGTGTTCCTGTTCGCCATGGGGCGCCTTGCCATCGACCTGCCGCCGGTGATCGCACCCGATGCCTCCGGCTACACCGATCCCCTGCCGCAGGCGCTGGTGCTGACCGCCATCGTCATTTCCTTCGGCATGACCGCGCTCATCGTGGTGCTGGCACTGCGCGGCTATCTGGAGACCGGCTCCGACCGCAGCACGCTCGAAATCCCCCGCCGAACCGACACGGGAGGCGAGGCATGACCGCGCCGCTCGACCACATGATGATCCTGCCGGTGATCCTGCCGGCCATGGTCGCCGCCTTCCTGGTGATCGCGCTGCGCCATCATCTGAAGGGCCAGCGCATCGTCTCCATCGCCGTCACGCTGCTGCTGACGGGGGTCGCGGCGATCCTCTTCGCGCAGGCCTCGGACGGCACGGTCCGCGCCTACCGGCTCGGCGACTGGCCGGCGCCCTACGGCATCACGCTGGTGCTCGACCGGCTGTCGGCCACCCTGCTGCTGCTCACCGCCGCCCTCGCCCTGTGCGTGGTGATCTATGCGGCCGGCGGCGTGGACACGCGGGGGCGCCACTTCCACCCCCTGTTCCAGTTCCAGCTCATGGGCATCAACGGCGCCTTCCTGACCGGCGACGTGTTCAACCTGTTCGTGTTCTTCGAGGTGATGCTGATCGCCTCCTACGGGCTCATGCTGCATGGCGGCGGGCCGGGCCGGCTGAAGGCCGGCTTCCAGTATGTGGCCATCCGGCCACCTATGCCGGCACCTCGGCGCCGGTCGCCGCCCTGTTCATGATCATGACCAAGGTGGGCGCCTATGCCATCATCCGGGTCTATGGCCTGGTCTTCGGGGCTGGAGCGGGGCCGCTGGCGCTGGCGGCGGCGCCGTTCGTCATTCCGGCGGCGCTCGTGACCCTCGTCGTGGGCACCATCGGGCTCGTGGGCAGCCGGACCCTGCGCGATCTCTCCGCCTTCGCCGTCATCGCCTCCATGGGCACGCTGCTGGTGGCGATCGGCCTGTTCGATGCCGCAGGGCTTTCGGCCGGGCTCTATTATCTCGTCCATTCGACGCTCGCCGGCGCGGCCCTCTTCCTCATCGCCGGACTGGTGCAGGTGCAGCGGGGCGCCGCCAGCGACCGGCTGGTGCCCGCCCCCGCCATGGCCGGCGAGACGCTGCTGGGCGGCCTGTTCCTCCTTGCCGCCATCGCCCTCGTGGGGCTGCCGCCGCTGTCCGGCTTCCTCGGCAAGGTGATGATCCTGCAAGCGGCGCAGGCGTCCGCCATCTGGCCCTGGATCTGGGGGCTCATCCTTGTGGCGAGCCTCGTCATGACCTTCGGCTTCGCCCGCGCGGGATCGGTGCTGTTCTGGGGAAGCGGGCCGGTCGCGGGGCCGCAGACACCGCTGCCGCGCGCGCCGCTCGGCGCGATCGTGGCCCTGCTGGCCCTGACCGTCGCCTGGACGCTGGCGGCGGGGCCGGCGACCGGCGGGCTCCAGATCACCGCCCAGCAGGCGCTGGACCGCTCCGCCTATGTGGACGCGGTGCTGGCGCCGCAGGCCCCTGCGACGGCGGGAGACTGACATGCGCATGCGCCTCGTGCCCCATCCCCTGCTCACGGTGCTGCTGACGCTCGTCTTCATCTTCCTCATGAACGAGGTGACGCCGGGCGTGGTGGTGCTGGGACTGGTTCTCGGCCTCGCCATCCCCCTTCTCACCGCGCCGTTCTGGCCGGGCCGGCCCCGGCTCAAGGCTCCCCTTACCATCGGCGCCTTCATGCTCGTGGTGCTGTGGGACATTCTGGTCTCCAACATCGAGGTGGCGAAGCTGATCCTGTTCCGGCGCGGCGAGACCCTGCGGACCCGGTATGTGAGCGTGCCGCTGGATCTGCGGACGCCGGAAGCCATCGCGATGCTCGCCGGGACCATCACCATGACGCCGGGAACCGTCAGCGCCGACCTCAGCACGGATGGCCGCGCGCTGCTGGTCCATTGCCTGGACACCGGAGACCCGGCGGCGACCGTCGCCGCCATCAAGGCGCGCTATGAAAGCCGGCTGAAGAGGATCTTCGAATGATCGCCGCCGCCATCGCCATAGCGGGAGGCGCCATCTGCCTCGCCATCCTGCTCACGCTCTACCGCCTCGTGGTGGGGCCGGACGCCACCGACCGGGTGCTGGCGCTGGACACGCTGGTGATCGAGACCATCGCCCTCATCGTGCTGGGCGGCAGGGCTGATCCTCGTCGGCGCGTTCTTCCTGCTGGTGGGCGCGCTCGGGCTCGCGCGCCTGCCGGACATGATGCGGCGCCTGCACGGCCCCACCAAGGCGACGACGCTGGGCATCGGTGCCCTGCTCGTCGCCTCCATGATCTACTTCGCTGCCTATGGCGCCTTTTCCATCCACGAACTGCTGATCACGCTGTTCCTGTTCCTCACCGCGCCGGTGAGCGCCCAGATGCTGGCGAAGGCCCATATCCTGCGCGCGCACGCGGACCGTGCCCAGCTGCCGCCGACCGGCACGCGGACGGGATGGGCGACTCTGGGCGACGGCAAGCCCGACGCATGACCCTCACAGGCTGACCGGGCCGCCCGACGCCACAGGCCGGGAGACGGTGGATCGGGCCGGTTTCCGGCGCCCGCGCGCAGGGACCATGCCGGCCTGCGGAGACAGGTCAGGGTCGCCCCGACATCATTGACAGGCCGGCGGCCCTTCCCCGGAACGACAACGGCGCGCCCGGCAGGGGACACAGCTGCGTCTGACGTCCGCGTATCGCACGCGCACCGAAATCCACAATATCCGGCGCAGATCACAAATTTATTGAAACTCGCTTCGCCGTCATTATGGTGATGACATCAAGCATTGATATAAAATGGGAGGATAGATTGGCGCGAAAAATAATAGATATTTCCATTCCGCTGCAGAATGATGTTCCGGCGGACCCTCCGGGCGGTCACCCGACGATTGAATACATGGATCATCAAGCCAGTATGGCGCGGATGCTATCCTTCTTTCCCGGCCTGAAGCCCGAGGATTTGCCGGAAGGGCAGGCCTGGGCGGTGGAGCGGGTCACCCTCTCCACCCATAACGGCACCCATCTCGATGCCCCCTGGCACTACCACCCCACCATGAACCGGGGGGAGCGGTCCTGGACCATCGACGAGGTCCCGCTGGACTGGTGCTTCCAGCCGGGCGTCAAGCTGGACTTCCGCCACCTCCCGGACGGCTATGTGGCGACCGCCGCCGATGTGGAGGCGGAACTGAAGCGCATCGGCCACGACTTGCAGCCGCTCAACATCGTTCTGGTGAACACCGCGGCGGGCGCGAAGTTCGGGCAGGCTGACTATGTCTCCTCCGGCTGCGGCATGGGCTACGAGGCCACCATGTACCTTCTGGAGCGCGGGGTGCGGGTGACCGGAACGGACGGATGGAGCTGGGACGCGCCGTTCGTCCACACCGCGCGCCGCTATGGCGAAACGGGCGATGCCTCCCTCATCTGGGAGGGTCACAAGGCCAGCCGACACATCGGCTACTCGCACATCGAGAAGCTCCACAATCTCGACCAGCTCCCCTCCACCGGCTTCACCGTCTCCTGCTTCCCGGTGAAGATCGAACGCGCCTCCGCCGGCTGGACGCGCGCCGTCGCCATCATCGACTGACAGCAAGCGGGAGGGGACGGCGGCGCCCGGCGCCGCCGTCCCGCTCAGGCGGCGTCTCTCGCCGCCTGCACCTTCACGGAATTGGCGAGAATCCCGATCTTCTCGATTTCCAGTTCGATCCGGTCGCCATCTTTCAGGAGATGGCCGTTCTCCAGCCCGCAGCCGAAGCCCACCGTGCCCGAGCCGATGAACTCGCCGGGCATGATGGTCTCGTCCTGCGACATGTGCGCGATGATCTCCTCGAACGAGAACAGCATGCCGCGCGAGACATTGTCGCAAACGGTCTCGCCGTTGATGCGCGCCTGCATGCGCAGGGAATAGGGATCGCCGATCTCGTCGGGGGTCACGATCCAGGGGCCGAACACATTGCTGCCGTTGAAGCTCTTGCCCTTGGCGGGGCCGAGCCGCCCGGCCATCTCGACGCGCTGGATGTCGCGCGCGGAAAAGTCGTTGAAGATCGTGAAGCCGAAAATGTGGTCCCGCGCCCGCGAAGCGGAAATGTCGGAGGCCTTGCCCTTGGTGATGCAGGCCAGCTCCAGCTCGTAATCCATCACCTGGCTGTAGCGCGGCCAGTGCACGGTCGAACCCGGCGCCCCCACCGCGAAGCGGTTGGTGATGTAGTAGATCGGCACCTTCCGGTAGACGTGCGGGGCACCGGCAGCGGAGCCAGAAGGGCCGCATCTGCCAGCGCGCAGGAGAGGTCGTCCTCCCCCTTGCGGGCCTCGAACAGCGCGCGGGCATCATCCAGCGCCCGCTCTCCGCCGTCGATCAGGTCCAGCATGGAGGCGAAGGCGGCCGCCGGTGTGCCGCTGCGCTCCGCCGCCGCCGCCAGATCGAACAGGCGCCCATCGCCATCGTGCACGATGGCCAGTTTTTCCACGCCCTCATGGACGATGGTGGCGAGCTTCATGCTTGCGTCCTCCCGGAAAATATATAACGATAAAATATCGATAAAAATGGCGAGTCAAGAACGGCGACGCCAAAACCAGTGACGCCAAGAATGGCCGGGTCCCGAAACCCGGCGGCATCAGGGAGATGGGAATGAAGCGCGCACTTGCGGTCATCGCTGCGTCGTTGAGCTTGCTGCTGCTGGCGGAAGCGCCGGCCAGCGCCCAGCACAAGATCAAGATCGGCTGCACGGCCACATCCGACTGCGTGTCGGCCATGGTGGCCGTGGACGAAGGCATCTTCCGCCGCCATGGCATCGAGGCGGAGATGGTGCGCATCGGCATCAACTCGAACATTCCCGCCGCCCTGCTCTCCAACTCCATCCAGATCGGCGGGCCGACCACCACGGTGTTCCTGCAGGCGGTGGACGGCGGGCTTCCGCTGGTGGCGGTGGCCGGGGCCTCGGTCAGGCCTCGGCGCCTATCTCCACGTCCTGTTCGTGAAGTGGCTGATCGAGAAGGGCGTGGACCCAAACAAGGTCAATTTCGTCGAGGTCAGCTTCCCCACCATGCTGGACGTGATGCGCTCGCAGGCGGTGGATGCTGTGGTCAGCAGCGAACCGACCGTAACGCGCATGACCAATGCGGGCGTCGGCCGGGTCGCCTTCCGCTATGCGGCGGACCTCAACCGCAAGGACCCCATCATCATCTATGCCGCCTCGCGCGCCTGGACCGACCAGAACCCGCAGGCGGTGGCCGCCTTCCGGGCCGCCATCACCGAGGGCGCGGCGCTGGCCAATTCCGACGACGACAAGGCGACCGCCGCCATCGCCAAGTTCACCGGCCAGCAGCTCGAACTCGTCCGCTCCGTGACGCGGAACCTGCCCGACCCCAAGCTGACCGGAAACGACATGCTCTGGTGGATCGAGGTCATGAAGCAGCAGAAGCTGCTGCAGGGCACGCCGGACGTGAAGACGCTCGTCCTCCCCTGAGAGGTTGTTGAATGCCGTCAGCCCCGCTTCCGCTACCCGCACCGGGTGAAGAGACCCTCGTGGAACGGGCGAGCGCCGCCCTGGAGCGGGACATCCTGTCCGGCGACCTGCCTCCGGGCAGCCGCCTCGGGGTGGTCGGGCTGGTCAAGCGCTACGGCATCGGCGCGACACCGATCCGCGAGGCGCTCTCGCGGCTCACCTCCCGCGATCTCATCATCGCGATCGGGCAGCGCGGCTTCCGCGTGCCCCCGCTGGAACGCAGCGATCTGGCGGACATCACCCATGTGCGCGCC
>NCCY01000354.1 GCA_002279855.1 Rhizobiales bacterium 12-68-15 | reverse complement strand
GCATAGGCCACGGTGGCGTGGCGCAGGTCGTCGCTGCCATCGGTTGGCAGCGGGCAGGAGACATGCACGTTCGTCAGCTTCAGGAGGCTCGGCGTGGTGCCGGGCTTCACGAAGGAAATGACGGCCTTATCCTGCACGACGTCGATGCTCATGCTGTGAATCTTCATGGCCGACATGGTGCTCCCCCCTCTGCGAGAACAACTGATTCGTGAGTCTAGCCACGTTGCGTGTCATGCTGAATCGGAAACATCGCTTGCGGCCAAGATTGGAACATGAAAAAGGGCCGCGCGGCGGTGCCGGCGGCCCTTTCGGTATCAGGGAACGGAGGTTGCGCCTCAGAACGCCTTCACGATTTCCTCGGTGACCTTCTTGGCATCGCCGAAGAGCATCATCGTGTTGTCGCGGAAGAACAGTTCGTTCTCGACGCCGGCATAGCCCGAGCCCATGCCGCGCTTGATGAACAGCACGGTCTTGGCCTTTTCCACGTCCAGGATCGGCATGCCGAAGATGGGCGAGGCGGGGTCGGTCTTCGCGGCGGGGTTGGTCACGTCGTTGGCGCCGATGACGAAGGCGACGTCCGCCTGGGCGAACTCGGAGTTGATGTCCTCCAGTTCGAACACCTCGTCATAAGGCACCTGCGCCTCGGCCAGCAGCACGTTCATGTGGCCGGGCATGCGGCCCGCGACCGGATGGATCGCGTATTTGATCTCGACGCCCTCTTCCTTGAGGATGTCGCACATCTCGCGCAGGGCGTGCTGGGCCTGGGCCACCGCCATGCCGTAGCCGGGCACGATGATGACCTTCTGGGCGTTCTTCATGATGTAGGCCGCATCCTCCGCCGAGCCGTGCTTGACGGGACGGGTCTCCACCGCGCCCGCCGGTCCGCCGGCCACTTCGCCGCCGAAACCGCCGAGGATGACGGAGATGAAGGAGCGGTTCATGCCCTTGCACATGATGTAGGACAGGATCGCACCCGAGGAGCCCACCAGCGCGCCGGTGATGATCAGCGCCGTGTTGCCCAGCGTGAAGCCGATGCCGGCCGCCGCCCAACCCGAATAGGAGTTGAGCATGGACACCACATGATCGGCTTGCCCGACATGTTGCCGTTCAGCTTGGCGAAGGCGATCAGCGAGCCGGTGAAGGTGATCGCGCCGATGGCCACGCCCAGCGTCATCTCGATGAGGCTGGCCCGGTGGATGTCGCCGGGGCTGCCGATGCCGAATGCGGCGGGCGCATAGAGCGCGGCTGCCGCCACAAGCACCGCCGCAAGGCCGACCAGCGAGTGGAAGGCCGCGACGAGTTGCGGCATGGCGGTCATGGCGATGCGGCGGGCGACCACCGCGCCGATGCCACCGCCGATGCCGATGCCGGCGATCACCAGCACCCAGCCGACCGCGTCGGAGGGCGGGGAGAGCGCCAGCGTGGTGAGCACGGCGATGCCCATGCCGACCATGGCGAACAGGTTGCCCTGCCGCGAGGTGGTGGGATGGGACAGTCCGCGCAGCGCCAGGATGAACAGGACGCCGGAGACGAGGTAGAAGAAGGCAGCGAGATTTGCGTTCATCGCTCTGTACTCACTTCTTCTTCTGATACATGGCGAGCATGCGGCTGGTCACGAGGAACCCGCCGAATATGTTCACCGATGCAAAGACGAGGGCGATGAAGCCGAAGATGCGGGCGCCCCAGGAGTGGCCGGCATCGCCGACCGTGGAGACGCCCACCGCGAGCAGCGCACCCACCACGATCACCGACGAGATGGCGTTTGTGACCGACATGAGCGGGGTGTGCAGGGCGGGAGTGACCGACCACACCACGTAATAGCCGACGAACACGGCCAGGACGAAGATGGACAGGCGGAACACGAACGGGTCGATGGCGCCGCCGGTGGCCGCATGGGCGGCCGCGCCGAGGGCGGTGGCCGCCTGGTCGGCATAGATCTGGGCGGCTTCCGCCGCCTGGCGCGCGACCTCGGCCGCGGCGCGGGCCTGACTGGCGGCATCCACCGCTGTCTGGGCTGCGATGGGGCTGCTCATTGCACGGCTCCCTCAACCTTGGGGGCGAAATTGGGATGAACGATGGATGCGTCGCGGGTCAGGAGCGTCGCCTTCACCAGTTCGTCGTCCCACTTCACGGCAAGGGCCTTGGCCGACTTGTCGATCATGGTTTCGAGGAAGGCGAAGAGGTTGCGCGCATAGAGCTGCGAGGCGGAGGCGGCGATGCGGCCGGGGACGTTGAGATAGCCGATGATCTTCACGCCATTGACGGTCGCGACCTCGCCAGGCACGGCCCCTTCCACGTTGCCGCCGCGCTCGACCGCGAGATCGACCAGGACGGAACCGGGCTTCATGCTCGCCACCATGGCGGCGGTCACCAGCTTCGGCGCGGGACGGCCCGGAATGAGGGCGGTCGTGATGACCATGTCCTGCTTCTTGATGTGCTCGGCGACGAGGGCGGCCTGCTTGGCCTGATATTCCGCAGACATGGGCTTGGCATAGCCCGCGGCGGTTTCGGCCTGCTTGAACTCCTCGTCCTCCACCGCGATGAACTTGGCGCCGAGCGACTCGACCTGTTCCTTGGCGGCGGGGCGCACGTCGGTCGCGGTCACCACGGCGCCGAGGCGGCGGGCGGTGGCGATGGCCTGGAGGCCGGCGACGCCCGCGCCCATCACGAAGCAGCGTGCGGCGGGCACCGTGCCGGCGGCGGTCATCATCATCGGCAGCGCGCGGCCGAACTCGCCGGCGGCATCGATCACCGCGCGGTAGCCGGCAAGGTTCGCCTGCGAGGACAGCACGTCCATGACCTGCGCGCGGGTGATGCGCGGCATCAGCTCCATGGCGAAGGCGGCGACCCCGGCATCGGCCAGCGCCTTGAGCGCCGCGTCATTGCCATAGGGGTCCATGATGCCGAGGACGAGCGTGCCGGGCTTGTAGGCGGACAATTCACCCGCTTCGGGGCGGCGCACCTTCAGCACCACATCGGCGCCCGAAACCACTTCCGGGCCGGCGGCAATCGTGGCGCCCGCCAGCTCGTAATCTGCGTCAATAATGCCCGAATTCAGGCCGGCACCAGCCTCGACGGCCACCGAGGCGCCGAGAGCCACCAGCCGCTTGACCGTATCCGGGGTCGCAGCGACCCGCGGCTCGCCGAGATCCACCTCGGCGGGGACAGCGATTTTCATTGAAACGTCTCCGAGGCCCGAAGGCAATGTCAGAGGAGAAAGAACCACATGAAGACCATCAGGAGAACCACGGCGATGGTTCCCCATTTGGCGAGGTTCGTGAAGAGCGAATAGGTCTTCGCATGCTCTTCGTAAGTGGCGTATTCTACGGTGCCGTGGTCGGCCATGGCGTATTCCCCCTAGCGTGCGGTAGCTCTGGCCCTTTACCGGAGAAGGGCTTCTGTGGCAACTCGTCGTGGTGGACAGTATACCAAACTCACGTCATTTCAAGCGCTTCGCGACGGTCACCTTCGTGCATTTTGTTCTTGTTTTGTTCGTATGATGCGCTATCCTCCAAATCATGGAAGCGCCTTATGAATCTGCGGATTTCAGTGCCCTGACGCCGCTTGCCGGTCCGTCCCCGGCCGGCGAGGCTCCGGCCAGCCTCGCGACCGGGGGGGATGCGCCTCCCGCGAAAAAAAAGACGCGGGCGCGGCGAATTCTTGGCCGGCTCATGGAGGAGCGGGGGCAGGCCACCGCCGCTCCGCCTTCATCGGACGGCGAGTCGCCGGACCCTGTGGCAGAGCGCGGGGCGGAACTCGGGGCGGGCGTCGCGGATGCGGACCGCCGGCGTGGCCGGGGGGCGGTGTCCAATGCGGCCGGCCGCTATGAGCCGG
>NCCY01000069.1 GCA_002279855.1 Rhizobiales bacterium 12-68-15 | reverse complement strand
GCCCGTCCTGCTGGTGCTGGACGTGTCCGGCCAGTCCCAGACCGCCGCCGCCGTGGCGCGCGGCTTCATGATGCATGATCCCGCCGTGCGCATTGGCGGCCTCGTGCTGAACCGGATCGGCAGTGCGCGGCATGAAAAGCTGATCCGCGAGGCGATGGCGCCCCTCGGCCTGCCCGTGGTGGGCGCCATTCCACGCACCGATGCCCTCACCCTGCCGGAACGCCATCTCGGCCTCGTCCAGGCGGACGAGCATGGCGACCTTGCCGCCCGGCTCGCGGCGCTGGCGGACATGGCGGAGGCGCATCTCGACCTCGACGCCATCCTCGCCTTGGCGCAGGAAACCGCCACGCCCGACGCCCCGGCCCGCCACCTGCCGCCGCCCGGCGCGCGTATCGCGCTGGCGCGGGATGCCGCCTTTTCCTTCGTCTATGCCCATCTGCTCGCCGCATGGCGGGCGGCGGGGGCGGAGATCCTGCCGTTCTCCCCGCTTCAGGACGAGGCGCCGGACGAGAGCTGCGATGCCTGCTGGCTGCCCGGCGGCTATCCAGAACTCCATGCCGGCCGCCTTGCGGCGGCGGCGCGCTTCCGGGACGGCATGGTCCGGTTTGCGCAGACACGGCCCGTCCATGGCGAGTGCGGGGGCTATATGGCGCTCGGCGCGTCGCTCACGGATGCCACCGGGACGGCGCATCCCATGCTCGGGCTGCTGGGGCTGGAGACCAGCTTCGCACGCCGCAAGATGACGCTCGGCTATCGCGAGGCCCGCCTGCTGGCGCCCTCGCCCCTCGGCCCCGTGGGCGGGACGGTGCGCGGGCACGAATTCCACTATGCCACCATCACCGCACGGGGCGCGGACGCCCCGCTCGCGGACCTGAAGGACGGACAGGGCAACGCCATCGGCCCGGAGGGCTCGCGGCGCGGGCAGGTGACGGGCACCTTCTTCCACGCCATCGCGCCGGTGTGAGGCGGGGCGCTCGGCCCTCCGCGTAAAGAGGGCCTTCGCCGGAGGCCCTGCACCCTTAGCATGCCCCCAAGCCACACATCCTGCGTTATAGTTGCGTGCCTTCGCCGTGCGCGGAGCCCGTCCGCTGCGGCTTGCCCGCCGGCGGGACAGCGAGAGCCGGAACGGCCATGCGGTGAAGTCGTGGAAGGATGAACGCGAAGGAGACAGGCCATGCGCTGCCAGATGAAGGACGACGATTTCCGCCAGGCGATCCTCGACATCGTCGGGGGCAAGGAAGGCCAGGCCATCATCATCCAGGTGGTCGGCGGCAGCACCATCACCGGCTATGCGCCCATGAGCGTCGGCAGGGATTATCTGCGGTGCCATGTTTCGGGCGGCGATCATCACAAGGAACAGATCGTCCCCTTCCATTCCATCACCTGCGTGCGGTAGTTCTTCACCGGCCCCGCGCAGCCTGCGCCGGCCGCCCGCCCATGGGCATGTCACATGCCCCGGCCCGTTTCGGGCCGTTTCGTTCTGTCCGGAGGTTCCCATGACCGTCCACGCCCCCATTCCCGGAGATGCGCCGCCCTTCGCCCTCATGCGTGAGAAGATGCTGATCGGCGGCGCCTGGGTGGATGCCGATGGCGGCGGCCTGATCAATGTGGCCAACCCGGCCACCGGCGACCTGATCGGCACCGTTCCGGATGCCGGCGGCGGCGAGACGCGCCGCGCCATCGCGGCGGCGGCCGCTGCCTTCCCCGGCTGGCGGGCGAAGACGGCCGCGGAGCGGTCCGGGCTGCTGCACAAGCTCGCCGACCTCCTGATCGCCAATGCCGATGAACTCGGCGCCATCCTCACCACCGAGCAGGGCAAGCCGCTGGCGGAAGCCAAGGGCGAGGTGCTGGGCTCCGCCGCTTATGTGCGCTGGTTCGCCGAAGAGGCGCGCCGGGTCTATGGCGACACCATCCCCTCCCCGTGGCCGGACCGCCGCATCCTCGTCACCAAGGAGCCGGTGGGCGTGGTGGCGGCGATCACGCCGTGGAACTTCCCGTCCTCCATGCTGTCGCGCAAGATCGGCGCCGCGCTGGCGGCAGGCTGCACCGTGGTCTGCAAGCCGTCGGAACTCACCCCCTATTCCGGCCTTGCCTGGGGCGTTCTGGCGGAGAAGGCCGGCATTCCGGCTGGAGTCATCAACATCGTGACTGGCGACGCCAAGTCCATCGGTGCGGAGATGACCTCCAACCCGCTGGTCAAGAAGCTGACTTTCACGGGCTCCACCCCGGTGGGCAAGCTGCTGATGAAGCAGTGCGCGGACACCGTGAAGAAGGTGTCGTTCGAACTGGGCGGCAACGCGCCCTTCCTGGTGTTCGACGATGCCGATCTCGACAAGGCGGTGGAAGGCGCCATCGCCTCCAAGTATCGCAATGCCGGCCAGACCTGCGTCTGCGCCAACCGCTTCTACGTTCAGGCGGGCATCTATGACGCCTTCGTGGAGAAGTTCGCCGAGGCCTCCAAGGCCCTCAAGGTGGGCAACGGCTTCGAGCCCGGCGTGGTGCAGGGGCCGCTGATCGAGGAGAAGGCCGTCGGCAAGGTGGAGCGCCTGCTGAAGGACGCGCTGGACAAGGGCGGCACGGTGGTCACCGGCGGCAAGCGCCACGCGCTCGGCGGCACCTTCTTCGAGCCCACCGTCATCGCCAACGCGACCACCGACATGGACTTCGCGCGCGAGGAAATCTTCGGCCCCATGGCGCCGGTGTTCAAGTTCGAGACCGAGGAAGAGGCGGTCCGCCTCGCCAATTCCACGGAATACGGCCTCGCCTGCTACTTCTTCACCAAGGATCTCGGCCGCGCCTTCCGGGTGGCGGAAGGGCTGGAATATGGCCAGGTGGGCGTCAATGCCGGCGTCATCACCACCGAAGTCGCCCCCTTCGGCGGCGTGAAGGAAAGCGGCTTCGGCAAGGAAGGCTCCAAGTACGGGCTCGATGACTATCTGATCGCCAAATATGTCTGCCTCGGCGGCATCTGAGGCAGGCTTGTCATCTGCATCCGGGGGCCCTGGCCCTCGGGTGGTTCAGGGCAGAGCGGCATCGGACGGATGTTGAAACGGCGCCGGTCCCATGACCGGCGCCGTTTCTATTGCGCGGGTCCGATGGTGTCGGCCATGCGCGCGCCGCGCTGGCCCATGGGCTGCGGCGGGCCGGTGGTGGTGTCCATGGCGGTCTGGTGCTCCATCTCCGCATTGAGTTCGGCCCCCACGAGAACCACCGTGATGGACAGCCACATCCAGGTCATGAAGCCGACCACCGCACCGAGCGAGCCATAGGTCTCGTTGTAGTTTCCGAACCGGCTCACATACCAGGAGAAGCCCACGGAGACGGCGATCCAGAGCAGCGCCGCCACCACGCTGCCAAGGCTCACCCAGGCCCAGCGCGCCGCTTGCCGGCAGGGGCCGAAGCGATAGATGACGCTGATGACCAGCGCCACCACGGTCGCAAGCGCCGGCCAGCGCAGAAGCGAGATCAGCCATTCCGTGCCGCTGTCGATGGACATCAGCTTGAAGGCCACCGGCAGCGCAATCACCACCGCCGTCGCCACCCCCGCGAACAGGATGGCGGCCAGCGTGAAGGCAAGCGTGATCATCGTGAGCCGGACGAAGGAGCGCCGCTCCTCCTCCTCATAGGCGATGTTGAGCGCCTCGATCATCGCCTTGGTGGCGGCATTGGCGCTCCACAGCGCGATGCCGAGACTGAGAAGGAAACTGAATCCCAGCGTCGGCGCGCCCTTGGAAATGATGCGCAGCGCCTGATCCCGCATCACCTCGATGGCGCCGGAAGGCAGAAACCAGGACGCCGCATCCAGTTGCTGCTGAAGGCCGGTGGGATCGAGCACAAGCCCATATAGCGAGATGAGCGCGCTGATGGCGGGAAACACCGCCAGAAGACCGTAAAAGGCGACCCCGGCGGCAAGGCTCAGCACGCGATCCGCAATGGTTTCGGTCACGGTGCGCACGAGAATGTCCCACCATCCCCGGCGCGGAATCTCAACCGGGCTGGTGGCGGCGCGCCCCCGCCCGTCATCGGGCACCGGAGGAAGGTCCGCACTGTCCCCGGTGGCCGGCGTGCCGGTGGCGGTCCGGATGCGGCGCTGCGGAACGAAGGCGGCGGCAAGCCCTGCCGCCACCAGCCCCCAGAACACGGCGCTTCCCACAAAGGCCGCCCGCGAGCGCCTGTCCCGTTCCCCCGCTCGTGCCGTCATCAGTTCCTCCGTTTGGGAGGCAACGCCCGCTGACGCCCAAGGTTTCGCTCTCCGCGCCGGATAATGCCGCGTCGCCTGCGCGCGGCGGGCGAAACACGGTGCGGCAGTGCGGCGGACGGGCGCCGGACAGAGGCGCCGCAGGGCCTAGAGTGTTTCAGCCTTTCATGGAAACGCTGAAACTCTCTATCTCTTTGTTGCTACGCGTTTCCTTCACGCGAACCGCTTCACACTTCGCTCGGAAACGCTTTAGATATTGCTGAGCCGCAGTTCCTGCAGCAGCGGCAGAAGCTGGTCCCGCGCCTTCAGCCGGTGGGTCCGCGCCGCGAGCGAAGCGGCTTCGGGATCGCCCGCGCGCACCGCCGCTATGATGGCGGCATGGTCGATGGCGGAGGCGGTGGGCAGGGGCCGCAGGCTCAGGGTGAACATGCGCGCGCGGTGCAACTGGTCCGCCACCGTCCCCACGATGCGGTCGAGGCGGGCATTGCCGCAGGCGTGGGAGAGCGCGTCGTGGAAGGCACGGTCCGCCTTGGCCCATGCCGGCCGGTCGCCCTGCCGCAGGGCGGCGTCCATGTCGCCGGTGCAGACCTCCAGCACCTCGGCGGCACGCGCCCGTTCGGGGCCCGGCATGCGGGCGAGACGCTCGGCGGCGGCGCCCTCCAGCGCGATGATGACATCATAGATGTCGGCCACGTCTGCGGGCGAAAGGCCGAGCACGAGAATGCCGCGCTTGGGCAGGATGCGGACCAGCCCCTCCTCCTGCAGGCGCGTCATGGCCTCATGCACGGGGGTGCGGCTCATGGACAACTGGCGCGCCACTTCCATCTCGCCGGCCTGATAGCCGGGGGGATAGGTGTTCTCCAGAATCGCCCGCTTGATGGCGTCATAGGCGAGATCGACAAGGTTCGGCCGCACCGGCTCCGGGGTGCGCTCGGTCTTCTCCAGCCTCAGTTCGGTCTGCTGCGCCACGGCGGTCCAGCCTTCGATTCCCGCCGACACCGGCGGCGTCCCTGCTTTTAGCCCCCCCGTCACGCTTGACAATGCCGATCTTAAATTTCAACTTGCATGCAAGAATGAATTAAACAGCGAGGGAGGACAAAACATGCGTCGAATTCTTGCGGCGGGCGCGGCCATTTGCGCACTGATGCTGGGGGGTGTGGAAACGCGGGCGCAGGAGGCCTATCCCTCACGCCCCATCACGCTCATTGTTCCGGCGGCAGCGGGCGGGCCGAGCGACACCGTCGCCCGGCTGGTGGCGCAGGCCATGAGCGCCAAGCTCGGGCAGCAGGTGCTGGTGGACAACAGGGGCGGCGCGGGCGGCTCGCTGGGCGCGGGACAGGTGGCAAAAGCGGCACCCGACGGCTACACGCTGCTGCTCTACCATATCGGCGTCGCGACCTTCTCCGCGCTCTATCCGAACCTGCCCTACAATCCGGCCGAGCTGACGCCGGTGGGCCTCATCACCGAAGTGCCCATGGTTCTGGTGGGCCGCTCGGACCTTCCCGCCGCCTCGGTCGCGGACCTTCTGGCGCTGATGAAGGAAAAGAGCGGGTCGCTCACCATCGGCACGGCAGGGGTGGGGGCCGTGTCCCATCTGTGCGCGCTGCTGCTGGAAAAGGCGACCGGCGCGAAGATGGTGGAAGTGCCCTACAAGGGATCAGGCCCCGCCATGCTCGACCTCGTCGGCAAGCGCATCGACCTCATGTGCGACCAGAGCACCAACACGGTGAACCAGATCAAGGCCGGCGACATCAAGGCCTATGGCGTCGCAAGCCGCCAGCGCATCCCGGTCCTGCCCGATGTGCCCACCCTCGACCAGAGCGGCCTGAAGGGCTTCGACATCTCCGCCTGGCACGCCATGTGGGCGCCGAAGGGCACGCCCGAGCCGATCCGCCAGAAGCTGGCCGAGGCGCTGGTGGCGGCGCTGAAGGACCCTGCGGTCATCGCGCGCTTCGCCTCGCTCGGCACCGCGCCGGTGGAGGAAGGGCTGGCGACGCCCGCAGCCCTCGACAAGCAGTTCAAGGCCGAACTGGACCGGCTCGGTACCCTGCTCGCCGGCATGGAAGCCAAATAGCCCGGCCCCTTCCGCCTTCCGAAGCCGCCGCCGGGGCCAGCGCCCCGGCCGTGCGGCGCATCTTTCCGACGACAGGAGTTTTTCGATGACGACCTACAGGATCGCCGCCATTCCGGGCGACGGCATCGGCGGCGAGGTGATTTCCGCCGGCGTGGAGGTTCTGGACGCCCTCGCCCGCCGGGACGGCAGCTTCTCCTTCACCTTCGACAGCTTCGACTGGGGCGGCGAATACTACAAGCGCAACGGCCGCATGATGCCGGAGAACGGCCGCGACCTGATCCGCGACCATGACGCCATCCTGTTCGGCTCCGCCGGCCATCCCGAAATCCCCGACCACATCACGCTGTGGGGCCTGCGGCTCGCCATCTGCCAGCCGTTCGACCAGTATGCCAATGTCCGCCCCACCCGCATCCTGCCCGGCATCACCTCGCCGCTGCGCCATGTGAGCGGCCCGGAGCTGGACTGGGTCATCGTCCGCGAGAATTCGGAAGGCGAATATGCCGGTGTCGGCGGGCGGGTGCATCAGGGCTCGCCGCTGGAGGCGGCGACCGATGTCTCCATGTTCACCCGGCTCGGCGTCGCCCGCATCATCCGCTTCGCCTTCCGCCTCGCGCAGTCGCGGCCGCGCAGGCACCTGACCGTCGTCACCAAGTCCAACGCCCAGCGCCATGCCATGGTGATGTGGGACGAGGTGGCCGCAGAGGTCGCCGGCGAGTTTCCGGACGTGACCTGGGACAAGATGCTGGTGGATGCCATGACCGTGCGCATGGTGATGAAGCCCGACAGCCTCGACACCATCGTCGCCACCAATCTGCACGCCGACATCCTCTCCGATCTGGCGGCGGCGCTGGCCGGCTCGCTCGGCATCGCGCCCACCGCCAACCTCAATCCGGAGCGCGATTTCCCCTCCATGTTCGAGCCCATCCACGGGTCGGCCTTCGACATCACCGGCAAGGGCGTCGCCAATCCGGTCGGCACCTTCTGGTCCTCGGTCATGATGCTGGAGCATCTGGGCGAAGCGGATGCCGCCGCCCGCCTGATGGCGGCCATCGAGCGGGTGACGGGCGATCCGCGCTGCCACACGCCGGACCTCGGCGGCACGGCCCGCACGGCGGATGTGACCGCCGCGGTGATCGCCGCCATCAACGGCGCCAACGACTGAGCCTCCCGGACGCGGCGGGCCTGATCGCGACAGGCCCGCCGCTTTCTCCACACAGGCCGCGCCTGCGGCAGTGCGTCATGATCCCGGCGTGCGGATGGGCTATTGAGGTCACAGACAGAATTTTCAGTGGGAGGCGGCCGTTACGGCCGGACAGGAATGCATCGCAATCGCCGCGCCAAGATCGTCGCCACGGTGGGCCCCGCCAGTTCCGACCCCGCCAAGCTCAAGGCGCTCTACCTTGCCGGCGTGGACACGTTCCGCATGAATTTCAGCCACGGCACGCAGGAGGACCACGCCCGCGTGCACGCCGCCATCCGCGCGCTGGAAGTGGAGATGGACCGGCCCATCGGCATCCTCCAGGACCTGCAGGGCCCGAAGATCCGCATCGGCACCGTCCGCGACGGCCGGCTGGAGGTGGATGGCGGGGAGCGCGTCCGCTTCGTTCTGTCGGGCACCGACGGCGGCAAGGACGCCATCCCCCTGCCCCATCCGGAAATCTTCGCCGCCATCGTGCCGAAGCAGGAATTGCTGATCGATGACGGGCGCGTGCGGGTCCGCGTGACCGGCATGGGCGCGGACTTCATCGACGCGGAGGTGGTGATCGGCGGCGTCATCTCCAACCGCAAGGGCGTGAACCTGCCCGGCACGCTGCTCGACCTCTCCCCGCTGACCGCGAAGGACAGGGCGGATCTCGCCTTCGGGCTCGATCTCGGCGTGGACTGGGTGGCGCTCTCCTTCGTCCAGCGCCCCTCCGACATCCTGGAAGCTCGCGCCCTCATCGGTGACCGCGCCGGCATCATGTCCAAGATCGAGAAGCCCTCCGCCCTCGACCATCTCGACGACATCGTGCGCCTGTCCGACGCCATCATGGTGGCGCGCGGCGATCTCGGCGTGGAAATCCCCCACGAGGACGTGCCCGGCCGCCAGAAGGAACTGGTGCGCGCCAGCCGGCTCGCCGCCAAGCCCGTGATCGTGGCGACGCAGATGCTGGATTCCATGGTGAGCGCGCCCACCCCCACCCGCGCCGAAGCCTCGGACGTGGCCACCGCCATCTATGACGGAGCGGACGCGGTGATGCTCTCCGCCGAATCCGCATCGGGCCGCTATCCGGTGGAGGCGGTGACCATGATGGACCGCATCATCCGCAGCACCGAGCAGCACAAGCTCTACCAGTCCATCCTCTCCGCCTCCTCCGTGGACGAGGAGCATTCCCCCGCCCATGCGGTGGCGGCGGCGGGCGCGGATCTCGCGCAGACCATCGGTGCCGTCGCGGTGGTGGGCTTCACCCTCAGCGGCACCACCGCCGCCCGCATCGCCCGCAAGCGCCCGCCGGTGCCCATCGTCGCCGTCACGCCCGATATCGGCGTCGCCCGCCGGGCGACCCTGCTCTGGGGCGCCCACAGCGTGCTGTCGGAGGATGTGCATTCCTACGAGGAGATGGTGACCACCGCCGAGGACACCCTGCTGAAGGAAGGCCTCGCCAAGGGTGGCGACCTTGCGGTGCTGGTGGCCGGCATCCCGTTCGCGACGGCGGGCACCACCAACAATCTGCGCGTCACCACCCTGCCCCACCGGCGCGGCTGATAGGCACGGCGGACGAACCCCACTACACATGAGGCCGCTGCCGGGCCGTGCCCGGCGGCGTGGAACGGGGACGCGCATGGCGGTTGAAATCGAGCGGAAGTTCCTCCTGGCCTCGGATGCATGGCGCGAGGGGGCAAGCGGGCAGGTCTTCCGCCAGGGCTATCTGTGCATCTCGCAGGACGCGACGGTGCGCGTGCGCCACGCCGGCACGCGGGCCTATCTCACCATCAAGGGCGCCACCGCCGGCATGTCGCGGGCGGAATTCGAATATGACATTCCGGTCGCGGACGCGGAGGCCCTGCTCCGCGACCACTGCCTGAAGCCCCTGATCGAGAAGACCCGCTACGAGGTGCCGTTTGCCGGCAAGACCTGGACGGTGGACGTGTTCGAGGGGGCCAATGCCGGTCTGGTGGTGGCCGAGATCGAACTGGAGCATGGCGACGAGCAGGTCACCCTGCCGCCCTGGATCGGCATGGAGGTCACCGACGATCCGCGCTATCGCAATTCGGCGCTGGTGAGCGAGCCCATGAACGGCGAAGGCGCGACGGGCGAAGGCATCTGAAGCCTCCGCCCGCGCCCCCCCGCAGGCCGCGCGTTGCCCCCGCTCCGCGCGCCGTCACGCCACTTTGCCGCTATCACTCCACCTTGCCGATGGCCTGCACCGCCTTGACGAGGCGGGCGCTGTCTTCCTTCACGAAGGCCGTGAATGCGGCTTCGTCCTGGTAGGCCGGCGGGCTGCCGGCGGCTTCAAGCAGCTTGACGACCTCGGGCGCGTTCACCGCCGTCTTCATGGCGGCACCGAGCTTGTCCTGGATCGGCTTGGGCACGCCGACGGGCAGGAACAGGCCGGCCCAGATGTAGAATTCCACATCCTTGTAGCCCAGCTCCTGGAAGGTCGGCACATCCGGATAGGCTTCCGCGCGCTTGGCGCCGAAGCAGGCCAGCACGCGCAGCTTGTCCTTGAACGGCTTGAGCGGTCCGGGTGCGGATGCGAGCGCATTCACCTGCCCCGCCACCAGCGCGGTCAGGGCCGGTCCACCGCCCTGATAGGGAACGTGCAGCATGTCGATGCTGGCCGCCGTGGTGAACATCGCCATGGAGACGTGCAGCGTGCCGTAGAGCCCCGAGGAGCCATAGGTGATCTTGCCCGGATTGGCCTTGGCGTCGGCGACGAGATCGGCCACCGACTTCCACGGCGCGGAGGCCGGCACGACGAGGACGGTGGGGTCCGCGAGCACGCGCGCCACCGGCTGGAGCTGGCTCATCTCGTAGGACGACGTGCGCCCGGAAATGCGCGCCGCCTCGGGCAGCACCGCCACCGAGGACAGGGTCATCAGCGTCGTGTAGCCATCAGGCGCGGCGCGGGCGGCCTGCCCGTTGCCGATGGCGCCACCGGCGCCGCCCTTGTTCTCGACCACGACAGCCTGTCCGAGAATCTGGTTGAGGGCGTTGGCCACGGGGCGCGCCGCAAGGTCCGCCTGCCCGCCCGGCGGGAAGGGGACGATCATCGTAATGGAGCGGCTGGGCCACGCTGTCTGCGCGAAGGCCGGTGCAGCGGAAAGGCCCATCGCCCCGGAAACCAGAGAGACAACTTGTTGGGCAGGACAATAGGGACCGCGCCGACCATTTTCAGCAACTTTATTGGTGCACCATTATTGGTGCACCATTGTGGACATCAGCGGAAACAGCGTCCCGGACGCCGCTTCCGACAACGCTTCAGGACGCTCGCAAATGGCGCAGCGGGCGACCGGGGGCAATGGCCTGCGCGGCCGCTGCAATGCCGGCGGCATCGATGCCGTAATGGCGATAGAGGTCGTCGAGCGTGCCGGTCTGGCCGAAATGCTCCACCCCCAGCGCCCGCACCCGGTGGCCGTGCACCGCGCCCAGCCAGCCCAGCGTGGCCGGGTGGCCGTCGATGACCGTGACGATGCCGCAGTGGCGCGGCAGCGGCGCCAGCAACCGCTCCACATGGCTCAGCGCCCGCATGTGCCCGCGCTCGCGCGCCCGGCCGGCCGCCGTCCACCCGGCATTCAGGCGGTCGGCGGAGGTGACGGCGAGCAGGCCGACATCGCGCCGGTCCTCCGCGATGAGGCCGACGGCGGCAATGGCCTCGGGCGTCACCGCGCCCTGCACCGCCACCACCACCTCGCAATTGGGGCCGGGCGGACGCAGCCAGTAGGCCCCGTCCACGATGTCCCGTCGCGT
>NCCY01000068.1 GCA_002279855.1 Rhizobiales bacterium 12-68-15 | reverse complement strand
TGTCCTCGGCGCGCGCGCTCGGGCTCTCGCTGCCCAACACCGCCACCGCGCAGGAATTGTTCAACTCGGTGACCGCCCATGGCGGCGGCAAGCTGGACCATTCCGCCATGGTCAAGGCGCTGGAGATGCTGGGCAACCACGACATCGCCTGAGACCCGGCGCGGATACAGGAACATGGCCCCGCGACTGGCGGTTGCGGGGCCGGCATGCGACCAATAGGACAAAAGCGACAGATCGGGCTGCAGAACCACGACAGCCTTCCGGGGAGGAAGCCAAGGCCATGAAGCGGAACAGATCCACCAAGATCATCGCCACCGTTGGTCCCGCCTCCAACAGCGCGGAACGGCTCAAAGCCCTGTTCCTCGCGGGGGTGGACGTGTTCCGGCTCAATTTCAGCCACGGCACGCAGGACGACCACGGCACCGTCATCGAGCGCATCCGCGCGCTGGAGGCCGAGACCGGCCGCCCCATCGGCATCATCGCCGACCTTCAGGGACCGAAGCTCCGGCTCGGGCGCTTCGCGGACAACGCCATCACCTTCGCGCCCGGCAAGGTGCTGCGCTTCGATTCGCAGGTGGAGCGCCTCGGCGACGAGAACCGCGTGCCGATCCCCCATCCCGACATCATCGCGGCCCTGACGCCCGGCTCCACCGTGCTGTGCGACGACGGCAAGGTCCGCCTCAAGGTGGTGGCGAAGGGCGACGGCTGGCTGGATGCGGAAGTCATCAGCGGCACCCGCCTGTCCAACAACAAGGGCTTCAACATCCCGGACGTGGTGCTGCCGCTCTCGCCGCTCACCGAGAAGGACCGTCGCGACCTCGCCTTCGCCATCGACAAGGGGGTGGAGTGGATCGCCCTGTCCTTCGTGCAGCGTCCCGAAGACATCCACGAGGCCCGCGCCCTCATCGGCAACCGGGCAGCGGTGATGCTCAAGATGGAGAAGCCGGCGGCGGTGGAGCATCTCACCGAGCTGATCCAGCTCTCCGACGCCATCATGGTGGCGCGCGGCGATCTCGGCGTGGAACTGTCCCTGCCGGAAGTGCCCGCCATCCAGAAGCGCATGATCGCGGAATCCCGCCGCTTCGGGCGCCCGGTCATCGTCGCCACCCAGATGCTGGAGAGCATGATCACCGCTCCCGTGCCCACCCGCGCCGAGGTGTCGGACGTGGCCACCGCCGTCTATGAGGGGGCGGACTGCGTGATGCTCTCCGCCGAGAGCGCCGCCGGCCAGTATCCGGTGGAGGCCGTGGTCTTCATGGATGACATCATCCGCCATGTGGAGCGTGATCCCGGCTATCGCCGCAGCCTCGACGCCCTGCCCGCGCCCACCGGAACGGGCATCGGCGATGCGATGATCCGCGCCGCCACCCAGACCGCGACGGCGGTGGGGGCGAGCGCGCTGGTCGCCTACACCCTGTCGGGCACCACGGGCCTGCGCGCCGCGCGCGAGCGGCCGGCCCAGCCCATCCTCGGCATCACCAGCCGCATCGAGACCGCCCGCCGCCTCGCCTTGTCCTATGCGGTGCATGCGGTCCATGCGCCGGAGGACATCCATTCCTTCGGCGAGATGGTGGACAATGCGGTGCGCATCGCGGTGCGCGAGGGGCTGGGTGCGCCGGGAGACCGGCTGGCCATCGCCGCTGGCGTGCCGTTCGCCCGCCCCGGCACCACCAACATCCTGCGCGTCACGGTGATCGGCGACACCGATCCGCCCAGCAAGCACGATGTGGAAGACCATGCCGCCCCGGCCGGCGCGGCCCCCGTCTGACGATAGCCGGAGGGCGCCGCCCTCCGGTCCCCCCAGCAGGAAAGCCGACAGCTAGATCATTGATTTGACGCGTTTCCTTCACGCGAACCGGTGCCCACTTCGCTCGGAAACGCTCTAAAAGGCGTGCGGCGCCGGGGTCTCGGGCGTTCCGGCGTCCGGTCCCATGGGGGCGGGATCGCCGGAGCAGTCGCGCCAGGACACCCGGTTCCGGCCGGCGGCCTTCGCCTCTTCCAGCGCCTCTTCCGCCATCCGCACGAAATGGGTCGGCCGCTCGCGGCCCGTGGGCCAGGCGGTCACGATGCCGATGCTCACCGTGCAGCAGATGCGCTCGCCGGTCTCCAGCGCCATGGAGCTGTTCTCCACATCCGAGCGGATGCGGTCGGCGATGTATTTGGCGCCCTTCAGATCCGTATCGGGCAGCAGGACGGCGAACTCCTCGCCGCCGAACCGGGCGGCCACGTCGCCGGGGCGCCCCACCGAGCGCTGGATCTGCCGCCCCAGCATGCGCAGCAGCCGGTCCCCCGTGACGACGCCATAGGCCTCGTTGACCGCCTGGAGCCCGTCCACGTCCACCAGCAGAAGCGACATGCTGCGGGCCTCGCGCGCCATGCGGCGCATTTCCGTGTCCAGCCGCTCGTCGAACGAGCGGCGGTTGGGCAGGCCGGTGAGCACGTCGGTGAGGGCCATGTTCTTCAGCATCTCCTCCATCTCCGTGCTGCGGATGAGGCCGCGCTGGAGGCCGCGCACCAGCAAGGCGAGGGCGATGCAGAAGCCGAGGGTCAGGGTGCCGAAGATCAGCGCCTGCCGGTTCCATTCGGCATAGATGTCGGCGGTCGCCAGCCCCACCGAGAGGATGATCGGAAGCGGTCCGATCTGGCGATAGACGAACAGGCGCTCCGGCCCGCCGATCAGTCCCTCGTCCACGAACGGCTGCCCGGAGGCCATCATGCGGTGCAGAATGCCGCCATCGCGCAGGTCGGCACCGAAATTGCCGTCCGTGCCCAGAGCCGGCGAGCGCGCCAGAATCTTGCCGCCGTGCGAGATCAGCGCGATGGAGCTGTTCGGCCCGACGCGCACGAGATCCAGCAGGCTGCGGAGATAGGCGAGGCGAATGCCGGCCATGACGACGCCGTTGAAACTGCCATCCGGCGCGGAAATCCGCCGGCTCATGGCGAGTGTCGGGTCACCGCTGCGATAGCGGCTGCGGAACGGGGCGCTGAGGAAGGTGCCGGGATTCTGGAGCACATGCGCCCGGAAATAATCCCGGTCCGCCAGATTGACCGGCGAGGGGGCAAGCCCGCCGGATTCCACCAGCACGTCCCCCCTGCGGGAGATGATCAGCATGACGTTCAGGAGATCGGCCGGGATGGCGCGGTCGAACAGGATGAGATCGCGCGGACGCACACCATCCTTGTCACCCGATTCGATGGCCGTCTGGGCGCGGGTGAGGTTCTGCTCGACGATGGTGAAGTTCTTCTCCAGCGCGTCCCCCACGGACTGAAGAATGCCGTTTCCTTCGGCGAGCGCCCGCGTCCAGGCGTCCTGGCGCGCCTGCCACAGCATGAAAATCTGCACGGCGAGGACGGCCACGATGATAAGCGTCGTCAGGACCGGCACGGTATAGCCGCTGACCAGCCGCCTGCTCACGCCACCCTGCGCCTGAATGAGCTGGATATGTGCGGGAATGTCGGCATCCGCAACGGGATCGGGAACCGGCGTGCGGGAGCCGCCCCGCAGGTGCGCGAAAAACGCGCGCACCCGTCCGCCCCGCACCGCAGCGCCACCGGCGCGGTCGGTCTCGTCCCCGGTCGCGGCCGGATCGGCCTGAGCAGGATCACCGGAGCGGGGGATCATGCCAATCCCCCGCCGGGTGCGGAACATGCACACTCACCGTGGCCCCCACAGCCAAGTCAAAAGAAGACGGCGACCCTGCCCCGTCGCCGTCTTCAGATCACTGCCTTGTCAGATCGCGCTGCCGATCCACTGGACCAGCTTGGCCTTCGGCGCGGCGCCCACCTGGCGGGACGCAATCTGTCCGTCCTTGAACAGAAGCAGGGTCGGAATGGACATGATGCCGTACTTGGACGCCGTCTCCGGATTCTCGTCCACGTTCAGCTTCACGATCTTCACCTGATCGCCCATCTCGCCGGACACTTCATCAAGCACCGGACCCACCATGCGGCACGGGCCGCACCATTCCGCCCAGAAATCGACGACCACGGGGCCGCTCGCCTTCAGCACGTCCTGCTCGAAGGACTGGTCGGACACTTTCTCAACTGACATGGCACACCTCTCGGGTGAACGCGTAACCAAACTGAACGCAACGTAGGAACCCGGTCCCCGCCGCGTCAAGGCGAGTCGCGGCCTTGTGACGAAAAGAGCGGGCTTAGGCCCCCTCGATGCGTGCAATCGCTTCCGCAATCCGTTGCCCGGCGATCCTGAGGACGGCCGGCGCGCGTGTATACACTATCATCGCCTCGACGCTCACCCCCGGAATCGCGCGGCGCAGCGCCTCGGCATAGAGGGCAAGCTGGGTCACATAGGGAGCGCCCACATCGAGCGCGCCGTCCGGCGGCACCCGATCGGTCTTGAAGTCTGCCACGAGCAGGCGCGTGCCATGCCGCGCCAGCCGGTCGATTCGCCCGGACACCTCGATGTCCCGGCCGCTCGCCAGCGTCCAGCGGCCCACAACCGGCACCTCCGCCACGCTGCCGGGGGCAAACAGATCCGCCAGTTCCGGGTGGTCGACCACGCCGATCGCCTCCGCCACAAGCTCCGTCTCGGCGTCCACCGGCAGCCCCGGCGCGGCCTGCCGCAGCAGGCGCAGCGCACCCGCTGTCCGCTCAGGTGGCGGCAGATCCGACAGGCCGGCGATCAGCCGATGGATGAGGTCGCCGCGCACGGTGGGGGGCAAGGTCTCGGCCGCGCGGGGGGCGGCATCGAAGGCGCCGGTCCCCGAGGGAGCGGCAGCCGGGCCAGCGGCGTTCCCGCCGGATGCCGGCGCCCCGCGCGAGGGGCGCACCCGCGCCGGGCGGGCCGGCACATGCATCTCTGCCAGCGGCACGGGCGCATGGTCCGCCACAGCGGGCGCCATGGTGACCACATCGCTGGAGGGAAAAGCGTCCGGCCGCCGCCAGCGCAGCACGGGTCGGTCGCAATAGCTCACCGGCACCTCCACCCCTTCCGGGGTGAGCGCATCGGCCACGAGATCGTACCAGCAGCCTTCGTCGCGCGCGTGCGGCTTGTCGGCGGCGGCGGCGCGGGTTTCCGCCCCGCAGACCAGCAGCGCATCCTCGGCACGGGTCAGCGCCACATAAAGCAGGCGGCGATATTCCTGTTCCTCGCGCGCTTCCGCCTCCTGCCGCGCCAGCGCGAGGGCGGCAGGGTCCTGATCGCGCCGCCCTGCCAGAACCGGCACCAGCGCGCCATCGCTGTCCGGCACGCTCAGCAGCCCGCCCGGCAGGCGGGCGGAGGGCACGCTCACCGTGTCGGCGAGGATGACCACGGGCGCCTCCAGCCCCTTCGCGCCGTGCACGGTCATGACCCGCACCTCGTCACGGCCGCTTTCCATGTCGCGCTTGGTTTCCGCGCCCCCGCGCCGCAGGAAGGCGAGGAAGCCGGCCAAAGTCGCCGGCTCGCTGGCCTCATAGGTGCGGGCCAGCGCCATGAACTCGTCCAGCACATCCCCCGCCTCGGAGCCGAGCCGGGCGAGAATGGCCCGCCGCCCGCCATCGCGGCCGAGCAGGCGGGCATAGAAATCGAACGGCCGCTTGAGACGGGCTTCCGCCTCCCAGCCCTCCAGCCGCCGCCCGATCTCCGCAAAGCGCGGATTGGCGGTGAGCGCGGCGCGCAGGCGCCCGGTGCGCGGCGGGCAGATCTCCATCAGGTCGTCGTCCGTCAGGCCGAACAGCGGGCTTTTCAGCGCCGCCGCCAGCGCGAGGTCGTCGTCGGGCGAGAGCAGGGCATCGCCCAGCGCCATCAGGTCCAGCGCGGCGATGTGGTCGGCCACCACCAGCCGGTCGGCGCCCGCGACTTCCACCCCGCTGGCGCCTTTCAACGCCCGGATGATGGCCTCGAACAGCTTCCCGCGCCGACGCACCAGGATCATCACGTCCCGCGCCTGCATGGGGCGCCCGCCGCGCGAGGGAATGGCGAGCCGCGCGCGCAGGCCCCATTGCACGAAGGCGGCGATGCGGCGGGCCAGAATGTTGACGGGATCGTCCGCCGGCACCTCGTCCAGCGGCCGGCGCCAGTCGTCCATGGGCGCGCGGGGCGCGGGCTGCACGGTCGGCCAGATCTCCACGAGGGCCGGCGCCTCGGCGCGGATGGCGGCATGGGGCGGGGGCGCCCCGTCCGCCACGAGGCCCACATGGGCACTCGCGCGGGCGAAGATGCGGTCCACCGCCTCCAGCACGCCGGGCGCGGAGCGGAAGGAATGGGGCAGGCTCACGTCCCGGAACGCCTCGGCGCCGGCGGCGCGCGCCACCCGCCCGTGCATGGCGCCGAACGCGCGCGGGTCGGCGCCCTGGAAGGAGAAGATGGACTGCTTCTCGTCGCCCACCACGAACAGGGTGCGCGTCACGCCCTCCCGCGCGCCCTCGCCGGCAAAGAAGTCGGAGACGAGGCCCTGCACCACGTCCCACTGGGCGGGGCTGGTGTCCTGCGCCTCGTCCACCAGCACATGGTCGATGCCGCGATCGAGCTTGAGGTGGACGAAGGAGGCCGGCACCCGGTTCAGCAGGTCGGCGGTGCGGGCGATGAGGTCGTCGAAATCCAGCAGACCGCGCTCGGCCTTCGCCACCTCGTAGCGGGCGCAGCAGGCCCCCGCCAGCGTCAGCGCCGCCGCGCTGCGCTCCAGGATGACCACGGAGCGCAGGTCGTCCATGCGCGCGCAGACATGTTCCTTCTCCGCATCCAGCCGCGCGGCCAGCGCCGGCACCCGCCCGCGCGTGCCCTTGGTGAGGAAGCGGGAGGCGGCGCGCGGCTTGCCCGCCGCCGTGAGGAACACCGACAGATAGGCCGCGAGCGCCTCGGCCGGATCGCGCGCGGCGGCGGCTTCCGCCAGCGCCCGGCCCAGTTCCTGGTCGGAGGCGGTGCCCGCCATCAGCTCGGCGGCGGCGGCCGGCCATTCGCTGCGCGGCAGGTGCGCGCCCGCGAGGATCGACTGCTCGATGGCCTCGCGGCTGAGGCCGTCCGGCAGTCCGAGCACCCGCGCGAGGCGCGCGCGCCGCCCTGCCGGGTCCTGCGCCAGCGGCAGGATCTGCGCGCGCAGGTCCACCGCCGCCTCCAGCAGCGCATCCACGCTGGCGTCGCTGCGGTCTTCCATCAGATGAGCGAGCGCGCGGCCCAGCGCCCCGTGGGGCGCCTGCGTCGCCTCCACCACCAGCTCGGCGCGGATGCGCGCCATCAGGTCAGCGCGCCCCGCCTCGTCCAGTTCGCGGAAGCCGGCGGCGACCCCGGCCTCGAACGGGAAGCGGTGCAGCAGGCCGCCGCAGAAGGCGTGGATGGTCTGGATCTTCAGCCCGCCCGGCGTTTCCAGCGCGGCGGCGAACAGGCGCCGGGCCATGGCGCGCTGTCCCGGCTCGGGGGCACGGCCCTCCATGCGGGCAAGCTCGGCATCCAGCGCCGCGTCGTCGAGGCTCACCCAGCGCCCGAGGATGGAGAGCACGCGGTTCGCCATGTTGGCGGCCGCCGCCTTGGTATAGGTCAGGCACAGGATGCGCGCGGGCGGCGTGCCCGAGAGCAGCAGGCGGATGACGCGCTGGGCCAGCACATGGGTCTTGCCCGAGCCCGCATTGGCGGACACCCAGGCCGAGCGCCCCGGCGCGGACGCCTCCCCTTGCCGGCGGGTGGCCTCGGCGACGGGGCCGGTGGCGAGATCGCGGCTCATGCGCCCTCCTCCCCCTCGCCGCCGAGGCTCCATTCCTTCACCCGCGCCAGATGGTCATAGGGCCCGAACCGCCCGCGCCACTGCGGTGCGGCGAGCGCGCGGAAGCCCTGCAGCGGATCGTCGAAGGCGGAGAGCAGCATCACCAGCTTGGCGAGCACCTCGTCGGCAATCTCCATGGCCGAGGGTCCCTTCGGCGCGACGGCGGGCTTCTCCCGCCCGGGCTCCGCCCCGCCGCGCAGTTCCACATGGAAGAAATCCGCCACCTCGCCGGCGGGCACGCCCTTGAAGCCGCCCTGCCGCGCGATGGCGGCCTCGAGCGGCAGTTGCGGCGAGAGCGCGCGCACCTGCGCCGCCGAGGGCGCGGTGCCGGTCTTGTAGTCGATGATGGCGAGCCGCCCGTCGCGCAGCAGGTCGATGCGGTCGGCCTTGCCGGTCAGGCGGAACGGGCCGGCGGGCAAGGCGAGTTCGAGCGAGCCGCCCACCTCCGCCGCGATGCGGACGAGATGGGGCCGGCGCCGGCGCTCGAACTCCACCATCCAGCCCGCCACCCGCTCGAAGCGCGCCCACCAGATGGCATGCTCGGCGGGAAACACCGCAAGGCGCTCGAATGCCGCGCGGCCGGTCTCCAGCAGGTCGCCCAAGGCATCGTCCGGCAGGTCCACCGGATGGCGCGCGGTGAAGCGGCCGAGTGCATCGTGCAGCGCCGTGCCGCGCTGCGCGCCGCCGGGCGGGGCATCGAGCGGGTCCAGCGGCTGGAGCTTCAGGACATGGCGCGCGAAGATGGAATAGGGATCGCGCAGCAGCGTCTCGATCTCGGTCACCGACAATTGCCGCGGGCGCAACGCCAGCGGCGGGGCCGGCATGGGCTGGGTGACGCGCGGCACGCTCGCCGCAGCATCGAGGTGCGCCGCCGCCTGTCGCCAGCGCTCGCCCCGATGCCGGGCCGCCTCCCACCGCGCCCCGCCGGCCACGGTCTTCAGCCGCTGGAGGAAGCGGGAGGGCACGCTCTGCGCGCCGTCGCGCTTGGAGGGATAGACGAGGAACAGGTCGTCCACCCCGGCCGCCTGCACGAAATCGTGGGCGGAGAGGCCGATCCGCCGCTCCGGCAGGTCGAGGCCGAGATAGGCCCGCATGGGGCGCGACAGCCATGGATCGGAGCGGGTCTGCGGCGGCCAGACGCCTTCCACCAGCCCCCCCAGCACCACCCGCTCCAGCGCCACGAGGCGGGCTTCCAGCGGGCCGAGGATGCGCACCGGCAGCGCGGATTCCGCCAGCGGCCGCACCATCTCGCCGGACAGGAGCGGGGCGACCATGTCGGCATAGTCGATGAGCGGCAAGGCCGGGCCATGGGCGGCACCGCCCGCAATTTCGTCGAACGCGCGCGCCAGCGCGGCGCGGGCGGGATCGTCGTCTTCGGGGTCCAGCGGGCCGGCGAGCGCCTGCGTCACCGCGCGGTGGGCGGCGATCCGCTCGGCCATGGGCACCGGCGCGGCGGTGAGCGGGGCGAAGGCGAGGGCGATCCGCTCCACGAGGTCGCCCGCAGCAATGAGCGCCGCCTCGTCCAGCCGGCGGCGGGGGTCGAGCCGGTGCAGCGTGTCCCGCTCGAACGCCGCCAGCGCCTCGCGCAGGCCCACCAGCCCCCGGCGGGGACGCGGCCCGCGCAGGGCCACAAGCTCCAGCGCCGCCGCCGCCGCCCGCAGCGCTTCCGGCGCGAGCCCGAAGGTCGCGAGCGGGTGGGAGAGCAGCGCGAACAGCGGCACCGGCGCGAAATCCTGCGCCGCCACCTGCGCCACCAGCCGCGCCAGCCGCCCCGGCGGGGTTTCGGACAGGGGCTCGCCGGCGGAATCGTCCACATCGAGGCCGAAGCGCGCCAGTTCCGCCGCCACCCGCCGGGCGAGGTCGCGGTCGGGGGTGATGAGGGCGGCGTGCTCGCCGGACCGCTCCAGGCTCTCGCGCAGCAGCAGCGCGATGCACAGCCCCTCCTCCCGCGAATCCGCCGCCTCGATGACGGTCAGGCGCGCCAGCGCCGCATCCATCGCGTCGGCGCCCAGCCGCGCCGGCAGGCTGGCCCACAGGTCAGTGGTCTCCGCCTGCCGCATGGCCTCGCCGAGAAGCAGCGCGCGCGGCGATGGCGGCGGGCCGAGGCGCGTCACGCCCCCCCGTTCCGCCCCCATGGTCGCGATGAGGCGGGCGAGATTGTACTGGGGATGGTCCGGCGCCCCGGCGGCCGCGTCGGACAGCAGCGCGAAAGCGGCGTCCTCCATGTCGAGGTCGAGACCCGGCAGCACCACCGCGCCCAGCGGCAGGCGGGCGATGGCGCCGAGCAGGCGGGCGGTGGCAGGCAGCGAGCCGGTGGACCCTGCCGCGATGACGGGTCCGGCCGCCGGCCCGAGCGCGGCGAGCCGCGCGGCCTCCGCTGCCACCAGGGCGTCGCGCCGCTCCGCCGCCTCCACCATGCCTTCCGCGCTGAGATGCGCGGCCCAGGCGGTGCGGGCGATGCGCACGAAGTCGAGGCTCTGGTCGAAAAAGCTGTCGTGTTCTTCGAGGTTCAGGCCGTCCAGCCGCGCCCAGTCAATGCCGCCGATGGCCATCTGGTCAAACAGGGCGGCGAGTTCATCCGCCAGCGCCACGGTGGAGGCCGGGCCGGCGGCGACCGCCTCCTGTCCCGCCGCCCGCGCCATGGTCTCGCGCCAGCGGGTGACGAGGGCGGTCAGCGCGATGCGCCGGTGGGTGGGCGACACCGCGCGCGGCGCCATCAGGGGCGAGGCCAGATCCGAGAAGGCCAGCGCATCCTCGTCCACATCCCCCAGCGGCACGATGCGCGGCAGCAGGACGGCGTCGGTGCCGAGGGCGGCGCGCAGCGTCTGCGCAAACAGCCGGCCGGCGCGGCGCGTCGGCAGATAGATGGTGGCGGATGCCAGCGCGAACGGGTCGCCGCGCGGCGCGAAGCCGGGCACCAGGGCGCCATCCAGCAGCGCCCCGGCAAGGGTCGGCAGGAAGGCGGACGAGGGCGCGATGGTGAAGAGGCGCGTCATGCGGGCTTTCGGCGCGCGGAATCAACCGGAGGACGGGCGCAATCATGCCCGCTTGCGAAGATCGA